>CAMVBR010000034.1 GCA_947165755.1 uncultured Clostridia bacterium | reverse complement strand
AGGAGCGCCTGTACCGGAGGTTCGGAACAGCAGAGAACGGAAATCTGTTCTTCTCCGTTTCAGCCAAACAGCTCGGCAGCGGTCTGGATGAACAGCTCACCCGATTTCTCCGGGAGCACCCGGACACCTCTCTGATCATCATAGACACGCTGCAGAAGGTCCGGGAGGTCGGCGGGGACAATTACAGCTACGCCAACGATTACCAGATCATTACCCGGCTAAAGACCTTTGCAGACGCCTATGGAATCTGTCTCATGGTAGTGCATCATACCCGGAAGCAGAAGGCCGACGACGCCTTTGACATGATCTCCGGCACAAACGGCCTAATGGGCGCGGCGGACGGCGCGTTCCTCCTCCAAAAGGAAAAGCGCACATCCAACGCCGCCACCCTGGAGGTCTCTGGCAGGGATCAGCAGGACCAGCGGCTGTACCTTCTTCGGAATGAAGAAAAGCTCTGCTGGGATCTGGATCATGTGGAATGCGAGCTCTGGAAAAGTGAGGTCGATCCCCTGGTAGAGCAGGTCGGGCAGCTTATGAGCGCCGAGCTGCCGGAATGGGAGGGCAGCGCCAGCGAGCTTGCAGAGAAGCTCGGCGCAGAGATAAGCCCGAACATTCTCACCCGTAAGCTCAACGTCAATGCCCGGACGCTTCACGATCAGTACGGCATTGAATACAGTTCCCGGCATACGAGGGAGGGATCACGGATCAGCCTGAAACGGATGCCGGTAACGTGTGACGATGGTGACGGATGTGACGGTATTTTTGAGGGCGCAAAATAACCGTCACCATCGTCACAACCGTCACGGAAAGTTTCGGCGGGGATGCAAGGGAGCCCTTTTCAAAGGGCGCTCCCTGCCGGGGAGCTATCCGCAGATAGCAGGGGCAGCGCCCCTCCGGGAGCATCAGAGCGCAGCGGCGGGAAGATGCTTCCGGCCTCCCCCCTCGGAGAGCGCAACAGCATCTTTTGATGGCCGCAGGCTGTCAAAAGTGCTTTTGCGTTACTTTCGCAGAAAGTAACAAAGGCCGCTGCTGGCGCAGCGTAAGGAAAGGATGTGATTTGAAATGAAAAGAACGATCAGCGCCGAGGTCGGGAAGGGCTCCGTCAATCACAACAGCCGAAAATTCAAGGCGGCAAACGTGGACCCGGAGCGCACCCACCTCAATATAGAATACTGTAACGAACCAATCAAGCAGGTTTACCACAAGCTCTTCGATGAAGCCCTGGAACGGTACAATGCCAAGCAGACACGCTCTGACAGGCGGATCGATGATTATTATGAAAAGATCAGAACCGGGAAGCAGGAGAAACCCTTTCATGAGCTGATCCTACAGATCGGCAACAAGGACGATACCGGATCAGAAACCGAGATCGGGGAACAGGCCAAGGCTGCGCTGGATGAATACTACCAGGGTTTCCGGGAACGGAACCCCAACCTGTATGTCTTCTCCGCTCACCTGCACATGGATGAGGCCACGCCCCATATCCACATTGATTTTGTTCCCTTCACCACCGGGAGCAAGCGGGGGCTGGATACCCGGGTATCGCTGAAACAGGCGCTTGCCGCACAGGGATTCCGTGGCGGCACCCGTGGAGCGACGGAATGGAATCAATGGGTACTGTCCGAAAAGAAGGAGCTTGCCATTGCCATGTTCCGGCACGGCTTTGAATGGGAGCAGAAAGGCACTCATGAAGAGCATCTGAGCGTAATCGATTATAAAAAGCAGGAGCGGACAAAGGAGCTCGCCGCCGTGGAAGAAAAGCTGACAGATAAGTCAGAGGAATTCAAGGTTTTGGCCAAGCGGATCAACAATCTGGAGGACAGCGAACAATCCTACCAAGACATGGAGGACAAATTAGCACACGATCCAGAGTATCAGCTTCCCGAACCGCAGGGACTCATGTCTGCCAAGTCCTACAAGGCCAAGTTTGCGGAGCCGCTGGTAAAACGGCTGAAAAAGCTCATAAAGAGCGTTCTGGTACGCTATTTCAAGGTCCAGGACAGCTATTACCGGCTCAATAAGACAAACGGCGAACTGTACAGAGACAATGAAGGACTGACCCGGAGCAATGACCGGCTCAAAGAGGAAAACACAGTACTGAGGGAGCAAAACAGGGACTATGCCCTTCTTCGGAAGGTGTTCGGGAGCAAACAGATCGACGATCTGGTCGCACAGGCCAGGGAAGTACAACAGGCAAAACGGCGGCAACGCCAGAGAAGCTATGATTATGAAAGGTAGGGTCACACAATGGAAAAGCAAATCTACGACGAAAAGAATGGGCTGTGGTACGAGCTGCACGGAGACTATTATCTCCCGTGCCTGTCCGTACCGCCCGAAGAAAAGCGTCCCATCGGTTTATGGGGCCAGCGGCATCTGCGATATATTCGGCAGCACCGCAAGGCGCTTTACACGGAACTGCAGATCACCGGCAAGCTGAACGGTTATCTGGCCGATCTGAACGAGCAAGCGGAGAGCATGTTTCTTGAGCTGGTAAAGCAAATGGCAGCCCGTGAGGGCGTCACAGAACAGCTCAAGGCCCTGGATCAAATGCTGTGGGTACAGCGGATGAACAACATCCGGGATCGGGCTATGGAGGTGGTCAACAGCGATCTGATATACGCATAAGGTATCGGCGGCGGGGAGCGATCCCCGCCGTCTTCTGCAATGCGGAAAACTGAATTCTTGATTTTCCTCCAAAAGGATGCTATAATATGCTGAAAGCATGTAATAACGCACGAGAGGGAAATAATGAACGAAACAACATCTTTGATCGGTGAACGCCTCCGAGAGGTTCGGGCAGGCCTCGATATCAGCTTGGATGAGGCTGCAAGAATGACCGGCGTAAGCAAACCCATGTTAGGACAGATCGAGAGAGGGCAGTCCATTCCCACGATCACAACTTTATGGAAAATTGCAACAGGCCTTAAAACGCCGCTTTCAACATTTTTGCAAGAACGGCAACCTGAATATACCACAATTGGCATCTACGACGATCCTCCTGTTACAGAGGATAGTGGGAAGATGCGGGCTTATTCTATCTTCCCGTTTGATCCGATCCGAAGCATGGAGATGTTTTATATCGAGTTTGATTCCGGTTGCCATCATGCCTCGGAGAAGCATAACGACGGCGTAGAAGAATACATAATGGTCCTATCTGGAAAACTACAACTGCTAATTAACGGAAATGAGGTTGTCGTACATAAAAATGAGGCGATTCGTTTCCGTGCGGATGTTCCTCATGAGTATAACAACCCCTTTTCAGAAGAAAGCTCCGCTTACAACGTAATATTCTATCCAAATCGATGAGGGGAGGAAGAAGCAGTGTTTGAACTGATACAGGTTTCCGAACAAAGCTATTACATCCAGAGCCCGGCAAAAATCGGACTTGTAAAGTTGGGTGAGCAGGATGTCTGCTTGATTGACAGCGGCAATGACAAGGATGCCGGGAGAAAGGTTCGCCAGATTCTTGATGCCAACGGATGGCGGCTTACCGCCATCTATAATACCCACTCCAATGCCGACCATATCGGCGGCAATCAGTATCTTCAGAAGCAGACGGGATGTAACGTCTATGCGCCGGGGATCGACTGCGCTTTCACCCGTTATCCTGTTTTGGAGCCCTCGTTCCTGTACGGAGGCTATCCTTTTAAGGAATTACGCCATAAATTCCTCATGGCACAGCCGAGCGATGCGCTGGAACTGACACAGGAGGTTTTGCCGGACGGATTTCAGATGATCCCTCTGCCTGGACATTTCTTTGACATGGTGGGATTCCGCACCCCGGATGATGTAATCTATCTGGCTGATTGCCTGTCCAGCCGGGAAACGCTTGATAAATACCAGATCGGGTTCATTTACGATGTTGCTGCGTATTTGAAAACCCTGGAAACAGTAAAAACCATGCAGGCCCGGATGTTTGTTCCGGCACACGCTGCCGCTACAGACGAGATTGCCAGTCTCGCACAACTCAACATCGATAAGGTTATGGAAATCGCGGAGAAGATCACCGATATATGTGAACAGCCACTATGTTTTGAATCCATCCTGCAAAAGCTTTTCTCTGATTATGGACTGGTGATGACCTACGAGCAATATATCCTTGTCGGTAGCACGGTTCGTTCCTACCTTGCATGGATGAAAGACAGAGGCAAGATAAATGGCCTGTTTGAGAACAATAAGCTGCTGTGGCAGCGGATATAGGAGATTATTATGGCTATCGAAAAAGCGAAGGAGTATTTCTCTAAATTCGGTATTTCAGACCGCATTCGAGAATTTGATGTATCCAGCGCGACTGTAGAATTGGCAGCGCAGGCGTTAGGGTGTGAACCCTGCAGGATTGCTAAGACACTTTCATTCCTGGTAGATGGACACGCTGTTCTGATTGTTGCCGCCGGGGATGCGAAAATTGATAACCCCAAGTATAAGGCTCAATTTGGAGCCAAGGCCAAGATGCTCACGCCGGATGAGGCTGAGTCTTTGGTCGGTCACGCGGTGGGCGGTGTCTGTCCTTTTGCTATCAAAGAAGGTGTTACCGTTTATCTTGATGAATCATTGAAAAGGTTCTCGACAGTTTTCCCTGCCTGCGGAAGCAGCAACAGCGCAATTGAATTGACAATTGACGAACTGGAGAAGTATTCCGGCTTTGTATCATGGATTGATGTTTGTAAGAACTGGCAGTCTTGAAAAACCGTGTTCTATCTTGTATAATACCGATGGTGTTATCCACAGAAATCCCCGCCTCTGTTATCAACGCTGATAACAGAATGATAACAGGAGGGGTGATAGGCTGGATAATATGGATATATCAAATAATCTGAGGAACCACAAACAGGACGAACAATATTTCCTAAACGGAATCAGTTAAGTCCTGTCGAGTGGGAATAATGCCGAAATCCCCGAATCTCCTTATTCTTTAAGGGATTCGGGGCTCTTTTTGTGTGTTGACCAACGTATGACCAACGCGGGAAAGCCCCTGTTTATGAAAGGGAAACCAAAAAAGGACGTGAGGACATGAAAAATCCGATCACCAAAAATAAATTTGCCGGGGCGATCCTGCTGGCGACGGCGCTGTTCGGCTTCGCGGTTTTCATCTACCGGCTCGTTTATTACGTTTACGAATACGACGCGCAGTATTACCCCGTGGATTACGGCAGATTCAATTTTTTGTTCTTTTTTACGGTGCAGTCCAATTTCTTCGCCTGCGTTTACTTCCTCTTCGCGGGGCTGGCGATGCTCGGCGTGAAAAAAGCGGAAACCGTCGGTTTTCATTCCGGTTTCGGCACCCTGGCAACGCTGTACGTGGTTGTGGCGGGCGCGGTTTACTGCGGCGGGCTGCCCTTCGGCTTTGCGCCTCCCTTTACGTGGGATACGCCCTATCACCGTATGACGGTTGTGATCCAGATTTTTTACCACATGTTCATGCCCGCCGCGGCGCTGCTGCTGTATTGCTTCCCGTTCCGCAATGAGCGTCTCGGCAAACGCACGGTGCTGCTCAGCGGGATCTATCCCGTGGTGTATTCGGTATTCTCGCTCATCCGCGGCCGCTTTACCGTTCCCGCTTATTATCCCTATCCCTTCTACGATCCGGATTTCGTATGGCAGACGCTGATGAAGGACCGCCCCATGAATCTGTTTGCCGCCTACGCGATCATCGGCCTATGTATCGCCGCGGTAGGCTGCGGCCTGTTCATGGCGCTGTGCGCCGCGCTGGTTTGGGTGCATAACGAGAGAGTATCAAAAACGGATCAAGCTGAATAGGAACAACCATATTTTGCAGTTGTGTATCAGAAAGGATAACGGAAATGAACGAATCAAGATTACGTACGGTTTTTCAAAACTATATAGAAAAATTTGATTTCATGAACGCGCCGGAGCCCGGCGGGAACGAGACGTATAAGTGGGAGATCGCCTTTGATTTTCGTAAACGAATGGACGACATACTTGCTTCTCCCGCAGATACAATGGCTGTGAAAATGCGCGATCTGATCGGCGGTACTTCAAATTTACTTGATAATCAATGGGAATGGCCCGGGAATGCGCTGTGCGAGTATTGTAAAACAGATCCGGAGGACGTCCGGGCGCTATTGAGCGATCTTATTACGGAGAATGGCGGCGATCTGTATCAACAACAAAAGAGGATTGACTCTTTTATTGACGGGTGCGAAAAACTGCGTGCGAAGAATTATCCGGATTCCTACCGGTTTGAAATCGGGCAGCGCGCAGCAATGGTCCTTCTGGGCCTGTACGATCCGGAACATAACTATCTATACAAAGCTTCGCAGGCGAATGCGTTTGCCGATTGTGTGGAATTCCCGGAGGATTGGGGCTCGTCAAAAAACTTCCGGCTCCCTGTGTATTACAAAATGTGCGATCAGCTTGTTGCATATATGAAAGCCGATGCGGCGCTGATGGCTGCACACCGTAAAAGATATCAGAATCCTGTATTACCTGTTCATCCGGATGAGAACCTGCATCTTCTTGCCTTCGACTTGATTTATTGCTGCACGGTGTATCACCTGATGGATAATATCAGTTATACGCATATTTCCTCGGTCGCAAAAAAACAATACCTTGAAAACAGAGCGATTGCAGAGGCGCTTGCAGACGAGCTGTCGGCGAGAGAAACGGAAATGGAACTCTTTCATGAAGCCGCCGCCTGTTTCAAACCCTTCCTTTCGGAGGGTTCCGCCGTGCGGCACAGGGTTTTCGGACAGGGTACGGTAACGGCGTATACGGAGAGCGAAGACGGAAATTATATAAGCGTTCGGTTCCTTTCCGTCGGAGAGAAAAAGCTGGAGGCGGAAATGTCGGTGATCAAAGGGTTTGTTGCCGTTGACGCGCCCGAGCTTTCGGAAAGAATTGAAAAATACAGGAGTTTGGCGCAAAAAAGTAAGAAACAGTTGGCGGAGGAGATCCGCTCGCTGGAACGCAGGCTTGAACCGCTGACAGAGTATCTGGAATAAAGAAAAAATATGGAAACTACAAAAATCAAACTTCTCCGAATCCTTGATATCCTACGGGAAACGGATGAAGAACATCCCATTACGGCGAACGATATCATAAAAGAGCTTAGTCTTTACGGGCTTCAGGCGGAGCGGAAATCCGTTCTGCGCGATATCGCCGCCTTACAGGACTACGGTTATGATATTCTGCCGCACCCTGATAATAAGCGCGGCTGGTATATTGCCTCGCGTGAATTTGAAGATTGGGAGCTGAAGCTCCTGATGGACGACGCGCTCAACGCCGGTTTTTTAACGGAGGAAAACGGGAAACAACTGGCTGAGAAGCTTTGTTCTTTCTCAAGTAAAAACGGGCAAAAGGCTCTGCGCGCCGCAACGCAGGTTCCCGCTTCATCTGGCGCCGGAGCTCCTGCGACAAAAATCGCAATCGACGTGCTTCTGAAAGCGATCCGGCAGGGGAAAAAGGTCGGGTTTCACTATGTGCGAACCGGCGCGGACCTGAAAAAACATATGCGTTTTGACGGGCATGAATATCCCGTCAGCCCTTACGCGCTTGTCCGGCGGCAGGACCGGTATTTTCTGATCGGATGCTACGGCAGTTATGAGAATCTTTCGTATTACCGGCTGGAACGGATACGCGATATCCGTATTCTGGAGGAGCCTGCCGTTGAGCTGAAGCGGCTCCTCGGTGAAAACGCGGATCTGCGACTGCGCGAATTTATAAACGGCAATCTGAACAACTACGCCGGTGAACCCGTAACGGTACGGCTGGCCGTAGACGAAGAAAGGCTCGATCTGCTGTACGATACCTTCGGAGCGGCTTTTCATGCGGAAAAATTCGCAGACGGCAGGCTTACCGTCCGTGTGAAGGTGAACGACGGCTGGGGGTTCACCGAATGGCTCCTGCAGCACGGAGACTGTGTAGAAGTGATCGAACCGCAGGAAATACGGAATGACGTCGTCGAAAACTTGGAAAAGATTCTCAGCAAATACAGGAAGCAATAAATGAAACAACTAAGGCAACCCATCCCGTTTTTGTCCGTTTCTTTTGTGTATAATTAAGACGAAAGGGATGGCGTTTCTTCGTGAAAATCAAAAATATACACTTCCATGTGAATGAAGAACGGAGGAATCGGAAATGAAAGTTACGTCCGCGGAAGCAAATAAGTTGCTTCGCAAACTGAACGATGAACGAACCGCCTTACTGGATAAGGAGATGCAGAACAGGGTTTTCGTTGCAGCTACCGTTGAAAACCTTGAAGACGCCCGACCGGCGTATTCCTATGCCGAAACACAGGAAAAGCTTGCGGCGTTGGATGAACGGATCCGCAGGCTCAAGCACTCGATAAATCACTTTAATCTTACGCAGGAGCTGCCCGGGCTCGGTATGACGATCGATCAGGCGCTGATCTATATCCCGCAGCTCACGGAGCGCAAACAGAGGCTTTCCACGCTGCGTCTGATCCCCGCAAAGCAGCGCAACAACGTGACGCGCACGGGGAATCTGATCGAATATACCTATGCGAATTTCGATCCCGCGCAGGCGGACGCCGATTATGCCGCGGCAGCGGACGAGCTCGCCCGCGTGCAGAACGCGCTGGATCTTGTGAACAGCACGGTTACGTTTGAAGTCGAAATCTGATTCTTTTCCGTCGGCAAAAACGCCATCCGCATTTTTTATTGTCAGGTGATGGTTTTGGGTCAATGTTTTCCGTTGTTTCTATCGAGAAGACGCCGTTTTTGTTCAAAGTTGAGGTGTTTCGTTTACAGCTCGGTTTGATGTTGTTATCCCAACATGTCCTGCACAGCTATTTGCCGAAAAAACTTTACCCATGCGGCGGAAGTACGGTTATACGCCGTTTGGATCAATATATAGGAGCGCAAGAGATATATGGAAGAAAAAAGACCGATCGTAAACAAGATTTTTGAGCGTGATATCGATCTGCTCTTGATGGAGGAGCTTCGCTGTGATCCCGACTTTCTGCGGCTTTTCTTGGGAAAAACAGACCTGCCGTATTGGCAGTATGATCCCGGGCGTATCGAAACATATCAATCCGAATATATGGAAAACGGCGAAGCGGACGTTGTTGCGGTCTTAACGTACCCGGACGGTGCAAGACGCGCGCTGCTGATCGAGGACAAAATCAATGCGCCCACGCAGAAAGACCAGTCGCAGCGGTATACGAAAAACGCAAAACAGCTTTTGAAAAGAAAAGGCCTGAAGGACGTAAAAACGTTTCTTGTGGCCCCGTAAAAGTATTTGCTTGACCACAAAGACGATGCCAACGCGGCGGATTTTGAATATCGGCTCACCTATGAGGAGCTGATTTCGTTCTTTGAAAGCCGCAACGATCCCCGCTTTTATAGTAAAGCGGAATTGCTGTGTTTTGCGGTGGAAAAACAGAAAAGAGGATCGGATAAGATCATCGATCCGAAAATCACGGAATTCTGGCGTCGGCTGTCGGAACACGCAGAATCGTATTACCCTGAACTTGAATTCATCAGCAAAACCGTTGAAAAAAGCAAGAACGACGAATTCTGGGTATGCTGGTATTCGCTGATCAAAGGCGCAAATCTTTATTGGAAAGCCGATCACGGGTATATTGATTTGCAGGTAGCGAAATGCGGCGGCCGTGTAAGAGAGTTTTATGAAAGATTCAATAATAAATTACTTCCCGGAATGCGTATTGAAAAAGCGGGCGGTTCGCTTGTTTTTCGCTTGGAGAATGCGCGCTGCTGGCGGATGAGCTTCAGTGAAAACTTTGATGAAAACATTCATCGCGTCGATCATGCGCTTTCCTATGTTTATCTTATTTACAATTTTGTGAAAACGTTGGATCGGGATATTTTCAAATAATTGTTTGATGAAACGGCAGTTCTCAAAAAAGGATGTGGCGCAATTGATTGATTATACGGACAGGCCGGAAAAGCTTTTTGCAAAAAAGTGTATTTTGAGCACCGAGTTTTGCAACAAGGAAAAAACGGCGGAGGAATACAGCGCAGAACTGAAAAGGCTATACGGAGTAACGCCGGACGCCGAGGAGATCGCCGCCTATAACCGGGATCTGGAATGGCTGAAAAACGAACGGGCGAAGTACCCGGGAGTCCCGATCAGTTACGAGATCAAATACAGTTGGTTTGATTAACCTTCTTTTTCGGGAGAGGTGTTTTCATGATTGAAGATCAAAGATTCGGCGTTTACAGAAACGCTTATTCTTCCATGTTCGGCAGCATTTTCAACGGCTGCCTTACGATAGAATCGAATGTCGATGGCGACGGAGCCTTCCCGGATATGGAAAAGCATTACAGTTTTTCTTTTGCAGATACACAAAGACTGTTTGAACTGATTTCTTTTGAGGAGCTCATTGATTTGTGCAAAAAAGAGCATGCTTCGGGTTTTGAAGAGTTTCTTGATAACAACGGTATTTGTCCGAAGACCTTCGTAATTTGAACGTCTCTTTGTAAAAGGAATTGATTTTGTATGATAAACGAAAAGAAACTGCAGCTTGCGCTCGCTCTGGCTTCCTACGCGCACGATGGGCAGGCGGATAAGGCGGGGCAGCCGTATATCACCCATCCGCTGGCGGTGTCCGAGATGGTAGAGGGTGAAGACCGGAAGATCGTAGCCCTGCTGCACGACGTGCTTGAGGATACCTTTGTAACCGAAGCCACGCTGCGCAACCTGTTCGGCGATAAGATCACGGACGCGGTGTGCGCCGTTACCCGCAATGAAAATGAGAGCTACGAGGATTTCATTATCCGCGCCGGAAAAAACGAGCTTGCGCGCGCGGTGAAGCTTGCCGATTTACGGCATAATATGGACGTATCCCGCCTGCCGGAGATCACCGAGAGGGACCTGCAGCGGCTGGAAAAATACAAGAAGGCATATCAGTATCTGCTTTCGATCTGATCTCGGAAAACGCATGAATTATAAAGGGGGAGCTGAATATCATGCCGTATATTCCCGAAGAACATAAACAATACCCGGTGTTGCCTTATTGCCGGGAACACGGAGGCGAAGTTTTTCAGTATCACAACCTTCCCGAGAAAGAACTGGAGTCACTTGTTGGTGAACACCTGATTCCATACGGATACGACAGTTATGAGGCTTACTTTGAAAAGATCGAAGGGCTTATAAAAGAGCACCGAAATGAACCGGAAACGGTTGCGCTTCTTCAAAAAGTCAAATCCGATATGGCAGAATGGAATCGGAAAGAAGAGTGGTCCATCTGCAGATTTATCGGAGAGCGTATCGGACACATTTTCGGATTGCATTCCGGCGGATATTATTACTGGCCCACGTGCGCGTCTGATCCGAAATACGGCGGCGTTATCGACGACGAAGAGTTTACCGCTTACTTATTCCCCACAGATCCCGAATTGTGGGAGATCGTTGTTGATCCAACGGGAATGGCACAAAGAACGATTTTTGAAAATGACAACGCTTTGTCAAGAAAGAAATATAATTATATCATTCGGCAGCTTGAGACAATGCAGCCGGATGCGTTCGAGGACGTTAAAACCCTTGGGCCTGTTGACAGGCTGAATGCTTGTCCTGTTATCAAAGTGCGTGTGATAAGTGAGGACGTTCCCGACAGGCTTCTTCCGGGGAAAATATACGATGCAACCGTGTTGGAAAGCGGCGGACTTTTGATAAAAGACGAATCCGGAAAAACTCATACATATTCTGCGGATTTGTTTGAGGTTATTTCTGAATAAAAACAAGGAATAGAATGTATTTTTCATCGGAAATGCTTTACTTAATTGAATTGATTCCCCGCGTTTCCGGTTATTCTTTCACCGCATGGAGGTGAACGCGATGTCAATATGGAATCCGTGGCACGGCTGCAAAAAAATCAGCCCCGGCTGCGCCCATTGTTACGTATACCGCCGGGATGAAAGCATCGGAAAAGACGCTTCCGCGGTAACGAAAACCGCGGATTACGACCTGCCGTTAAAGAAGAACCGGCAGGGAGAATACAAGCTGCGCCCCGAGGACGGCACGGTGTTTACGTGTATGACCTCCGATTTCTTTCTTGACGAGGCCGACGCGTGGCGGCCGGCCTGCTGGGATATGATCCGCGAAAGGCAGGATCTGGAGTTCCATATCATAACGAAACGGATCGACCGCTTTTTGCAGTGCGTCCCTCCCGATTGGGGCGACGGCTGGGAGCACGTAACGATCTGCAGCACCTGCGAAAATCAGGAACGCACGGATTACCGTTTGCCTATTCTCCTGAAGCTCCCGATCAAGCACCGGGAGGTGATCAGTGAACCGATCCTCGGCGCGATCGATATGGAGAAGTACCTTGCTGCGGGGCTCATAGGGCACGTTACCTGCGGCGGCGAATCCGGCCCGGACGCAAGACCGTGCGACTTCAGGTGGATTCAGGAGATCCGGCGGGAGTGTATCCGCTGCGGCGTGCCGTTTACCTTCAAGCAAACGGGCGCGGTTTTCATCCGGGACGGAAAAACCTATCGTCTGGAACGAAAAGACCAGATCCCGCAGGCGAAAAAATCAGGCTACAGCTATATTCCCGGCGCGGGGTCGGCGAACGCCATAAAGTATCGGCTGCCGGAGCGAAGCGCGTTGTTTGAGAGCCTCGGCAAATCGGCATTCCGCAGCCGCTTTCATTTATCGGAAACGGACCGGACTTACGTATCGGAAAAGGGCATGGAAACGATCCGCAGGCACGCTGAGGAGCTGATCGAAAAGCGCCTTGCCCCGGAAAATCCCGAAAACGACGGCAAACAGACGCCCATAAAGGGCCACCCGGTGTTCATCGCCCAGCACGCAACAGCCTGCTGCTGCAGGAGCTGCCTTGAAA
>CAMVBR010000033.1 GCA_947165755.1 uncultured Clostridia bacterium | reverse complement strand
GTTTGTTTATGTGAAGTTTTTTTCTGTGCGCTTATTATATTGATCATGAGTATGAGGACAGGGGACGGTTCCCTGTCTTGACCTGAAATATCGACAAAAGACAAGGAACCGTCCCCCGTCTTGGAAGATGTGAAGATGAACGGAACGAGAAAAAGCCTGAATAAAGCAGAAAAATACAAGAAGTATAAGAGCAGAATAGATAAAATATTCAGAATTCAATAAAAAGTATATAAAACGCTGCTGACGGCTGTGCTTCCGTTTTTTATTGTTTCTATTACAATTGTTGCAGTCTTCTCTCTTTTTATAAATCCGCTTCCAAAAGTAACAGATGAAAATATTATACGAGAGTATATTCCTTCAATTTGTGATTTCTACAGCTTAGATATAGATGATAACGGAAATTTCTATATCCATACAAGTCTTTGTATAATGCGTTACGATGCAAATTGGAACTATCAATACTCCTATATTTTTAGTTCTCCCCGTAGGGCGGTTGAGGTTTTGTCCATTGATAATAATAGGCTGCATCTTGAAAATAGTGTGCATGATGTGGTTATCAGTAATTCAGGATTATTAAAAAGGATCGAAAAAAAAGAACCATCCTCCACACACAGAAATCGAAATCTTAAGGTAAAAAACATAATGGGGCAAACCTTCACGTTGGTCAACACAGGCGTTCTGTTCCCAAAGGTATATGATGAAGCAGGCCGTATTGTGTGGCATTGTCCGTATTTCAGTTTTGCCGCGTTCTACTGTTGCCTTATCAGCACGTTCTGCTCGTTCTTTTTCTTCATTCGTTATTATATCGCCACCAGAGATCCATCTGAGGTATACCCCTATAAATTTTTTTACAAATAATTACGCATTTGAACAGCCTCACAACTTTCCGATTCTCAAATGGATCCATGACTTGCCGTTCCCGCTTCCGGTTTTCTCCGTTTCCGGAATGCGAACGGCGAAATACCCCCGATTCCGCGTACCTGTCCGAAAAACCAACCCCGGTTTTCGGCGGCTGTACCCGGAATCGGTCTTTCTTTTTCTCCGGTTTGCATGTATACTGTAAAAGGAAAGTTATGTTTTCCGATCCGTAAAGAAGAAAGGAACGCTGTTATGAAAAAGAACGTATTCTGTTGCCTGTTTGCCCTGCTGATGCTGTTTACGGTAATGCTGCCGCTGCTTGCGGCCTGCTCGGGGGAGAGCGCGCCCCCCGTGCCCTCTAAATCCGAAACGGACGTGGATGAAACCGACGAGGATGAAACCGATGAGGACGAAACCGACGAGGATGAAACCGACGCACCCGCGCAGGACGTAAAGGTGAATATCCGCGCCGCCGAGCCGCTGCAGGTCAAATATGAGACCTTCAACAACGGCATGGTCAGCTTTGAGGTCCCCAAGGGGTGGAAGGTGGACGTGCCCGCCGTGGGATATGCCAGCTATACCTTCAAGGCCTACGATCCGCAGAACGCCGACCGCATGTTTTTATTCTGCCTCAAGCTGACCGGCTTTCTGAAGTCCGAGGCCGCGAGGGCCGCGTTTGCGAATCTGTATCCCGCCGCCTTCTACGGCAGGCTTTCCGCCGTTGAGCCGCAAACCACCGAGGCTTTTTACGCTGTGTGGCACAATAACGCCGCGCTGGCCAATACGGAGCAGATCAAGCAGAATTATTTCCCGCTGCTTGAGAATTTTACCGTGATCGAGAACCTCGGCAAGCTGCCCCTCGGCGGCGACGTGCTGCGGGCTTCCTGCGACGGCGGGAGCGGCGAATTGCTGCAGGGCCTGTTTACTTCCTCCGTATACGACGCCGGGTCCTATTATATGTACGGCTATGATTTCGCGCCGCTGAATGTGTATCACAATATCATGATGACGGCCCCGGACGCCGAATTCAACGACTGGCTGCCAGTGATGGATCACTGCATCGGCACCGTGCAGTTCAGCGACGCCTTCATGCAGGGTTACCTCAGAGAAGAGGAAACCCTTGTGGCCACCGTGCAGGCCAACCAGAAAATCTACGACGAGATCTCGGATATGATCATGGATTCGTGGGAGAAGCGGAGCAATTCTTACGATATCATCAGCCAAAAGCGCAGCGACGCCACCCTCGGCTACGAGCGGGTGTACGATACCGAGACCGGCGATATCTATAAAGCGTATAACGGCTTTACCGACGATTATACCGGAAGCCGCTACCAAACCGTAACGGACGATATGTATACCGCGGCGGTCAGCGGGTATATTGAGAAGAATGGGTAAATGTCAGTTTATCGCGCCGTAGGCGCGAAGCTGCAAGCTACAAGCTGCAAGCTGCAAGCACAGTTGAAATGTACGGATGTTGTTCTGATACCAACATATTTCCACACAATCTATCTGACTTGTAGCTTGTAGCTTCTTAGCTTGTAGCTCCAGTTTGTCGGGCATACTGCCCGACAAACTGCCAATTTCCAAATAACAAAAAACCGTCCCATCGGACGGTTTTTTTGCTTGATATACAGCTTAATAATTTCGGATGAGGGAGATCACCTTGCCCAGCACGATCACCTCGTCGGTGATGATGGGGGCGTAATCGTCGTTTTCGGGCTGCAGGCGGAAGTGGCCGTTCTCTTTGTAGAAGCGCTTTACGGTGGCCTCGTCCTCAAGCAGGGCCACCACGATCTGCCCGTTGGCGGCGGTGGGCGTTTTTTCGGCGATGATGATATCGCCGCTCAGGATCCCGGCCTTGATCATACTGTCGCCGCGCACCTTCAGGGCGAACAGCGATTTTTCACTGGTCACGCTGCCCATGAAGGGTACGTACCCCTCGATGGATTCGTAGGCTAAAATGGGCATGCCGGCGGTAACGGTACCGATGAGCGGCACCTGCACGGTGGGCTGCTTTTCGCCCTTGACGCGTATGGAGCGGCTGCGCATGGAATCGCGCTCGATATACCCGGCCTCTTCCAGCCGTTCCAGATACCGCTGCACCGAGCCGGTGGATTTCAGCCCCACGTGTTCTCCGATCTCGCGCACGCTGGGCACGATGCCTTTTTGCGCCTGCTCGGCAAGGTATTCATACATTTTTCTTTGGGTTTCGTTGAGTTCTTTCACGAAATAGCCCCCTTGATTCAGTCTGTTCACAGCCATTGTAGCACAAATGTTTGCAAAATGCAAACATTTGTTTGTATTTTTTTTGAAAAAACCTGCGGCAGCCGTTTTCACAGCCGCCGCAAGCAATGGGGGGAAAGAGAGGAATCATGTTTTTGTGCAAACCGAACGGATTCGATTTAGTACAATTAGAATAAAATGCGTACTTTAAGCCAACCTTAAATTATACCTTAAATTTCCGTTTGACGGGCATCGAGCCCGCCAAACGGAAGCTCACTTTGTTCGCGGGAGATTGCTCGCTTACGCTCGCGGGAGGGGGTTCACATGCGTTCACGGGAGAGTGCTCGCCTGTGCTCGCGGGAGTTTTTCGCGAAAATGTAACTTTCCCGTGCCGCAAGGCACATCTCCCGTGCCGTAAGGCACATTCTCCCGTGCCGTAAGGCACATTCTCCCGCGCCGTAAGGCACATTCTCCCGCGCCGTAAGGCGCATCCTCCCGCACCGAAGGTGCATTCTCCCGTGAGCGAAGCGAACAGCTTCACAAGTTGCCATATTTTTTGCTCCTGTCTCTCCCTACGAAAAACACCGCTGCGGGTTTTCCCACCTTGGTTTTATCTTCGGCGAACAGGGTCTCGCACAGCACGGCGTGGGTAAGGCGCGTATAGGCGAAGGCAAAGGGGCGGGTGACCGAAAACAGGCAAAGCGCCCGCCAGGGCAGCATGCTGAGCCTGCAAAGGGCGATGAACGGACGCTTGCCCCGGGTGAGCAGCACGGCGGAGGCGATGGCCTCCTTCGGGGGCAGCAGGGGATTGAGATACATCAGGTACCGGGTGACGCAGTAGCGGCCCGAGAGCAAAAAATATCCGCCCGCGCCCGCCAGCGCCTGCCCCACGGCAAGGCCGACGCCCGCCCAAAGCAGCCCGCGCGGCAGACCTTTGTATTGCAGCAGCAAAAACAGCGCGGCGGCCGTCAGCAGGGCTGGGCTCAGCAGCAGCAGCGCCCAGCCGCATCTGCGCAGGGTGAGCAGCGCCGTGCAGTGGAACGCCCGCAGCGCCATCTTCAGCGATAAGAACCGCGCCGGGCGGGTCTGATTGCGGTCCGTGCGGTAATAAAAAGACGAGAGCAGCGTAAACCTGGCCGCGCTGAACAGCAGCGTAAACGCGCCGCCCGCCGCCAGAAGCAGCCACGGTATAAGCTGCCGCAGACCTTCGTGCGCCCGCAGAACACCTGCAAAGGGATACGTTGAAAACACAGTCGACGCCCCGTAGGCGAAGGTCATGACCGCCGTAAAAAAACAGGTCGCCGCGCCGATGAGAGATCCCAGCGGCAGCAGCGTAAGCAGCATGGTTTTCGATTTCGCGCCGTGGGTGAGCCGCCGCGCTTTGGTTTTGATCGCAAACATAAAAAATCCCCCCGTTTGCAGTATTCGCAAAAGGGGGGAAAATATAAATATGAAATGAGGAATGAGGAATGAGGAATGAGGAATGAGGAATGCTTAATACTGATTTCCGACTACTGACCTCTGAATACTGACGCCTGACTACTTTTTGGAGAGGCGCGATTTGGATCGGAACACCTCCGTGGTATCGGCGCCGTTCTCGCAGGAGAGCTCTATCACGTTTTTCTTGCGTTTGAGCTTGATCTTTTCAAACACGTACACGTTTTCCGAAAGCCGCACCGGGAGGCGGCGTTTCTTCTCCTTGCCGTTTACCAGCAGCTTCAGCTTGAGGGCGTTGGTGTAGCACTTCACGTCCACGGTTTTGCCGGTCACGCTGGCGGGCAGGGACGCGAGCTTGCAGTAGGGCGCGGCAGAAAACCGGGATTTATAGAACCAGAAGGCGTCCTTCTGCTCGGCGCGGTCCGCGGTCACAAGGCCGGAGCGGTCTTTTTTGGGGCTTTCGTCGCTCAAAAAGCCCGTGAAATAGCAGGCGGTGTTCCTGTGGGTGCTGAAGATCTCCCACACCCGCGCGTGCCACATCGAAAAGTATTCCTGCGAGCAGTCGGGCCGGGCGGCGCCTACCGAATGACGGTCCGTAAAGCACTCGGGCGCCTTGGGAACCACGGCAAACCGGTAATTCGGGTGCGCCTCGAGCACCGCCTCAAAGCGGCTTTTCAGCTCGGTAAAGCCGTTTTTTTCGGGCGATACGGCATAGTTGAGCAGCAGCACGTCCGGGATGGCGTCGCTGAGCGCGTCCGCCTCCAGAATATCGCAGCCGCCCACGGTATAGATATACTGGGCGTTGTTTTTGACCGCGGCGCAGAATTTTTTGCCGTAGGCCGGGTCGCGGCTCTCATACGCCATAAACGCCATGCTGGGGTGGCGCGCCAGCATGCGGGTGAGGATCGCCAGCTCTTCAAAATCGGCGTCGTCGCCGGTTTCGGGGAATTTGAAAAATACGAGGATGCCGAGGCTGTCGCACCGGTCCAGAAGGTCCTCGTCGGGCGAAAAGCTCGTCAGCCCCGCCAGATTCGCGTCCAGCGCGGTCAGGCAGCCGAGATCCGCCGCCGTGCCGCTGCCGCGCAAAAAGGCGCCGTTCAGGGGCAGCTTGATGCCGTTCAGCGTGAAAAAGCCGCCCGCTGCCGCGCTGAAATCCCGTATGCCGAAGGCGCACCGGGTCATATCGATCATCTCGGAATCCCGCTGCAGCAGCACCTCCGCCTTATACTGATAGGCCGCGTGCAGGCCCTCCCACAGCATGGGGGCGGGCAGGTCGAAGGCTGCGTTGGCGTCCGTGGGGCGGGCGCTCTTCACGTCGATCAGAATGCCATCGGGGGAGGTGAGGCGAAACAGGAGCACGTCGTAGTTGTTCGGGTTTTCGATCTCGGCGTGGAGCCGCACGGTCACGCCCGCATCGGTGAATACGGTGCGCACGGTAAGAGGGGCTTTTTCGTCCGAAACGGCAAAATGGGAAAGCCCCGTGCCGATCAGCGAAACGCCGCCAAGCAAAAACATACCGTCGGGCCGCGCCTCGGGGGTGATCGTAAGGGTGAGGGTCTGCGCTTCGCCCTTTTTGATAAAGGCGGTCACGTCGGTCACGCGGGGCGCGAACATACTGCGGAATTCCCGCACCGGGGCGCCGTCGATCTCTATTTTGCACCTGCCGCTCAGCGCGCGGATCTCCAGATAAAAGACGCCTGCCTTTTCGTCCGCCGGCAGCTTGAATTCGCGGGTCAGGGTCAGCGTTTCAGGCGCGTCGGCAAAGGGCGTTTCCAAAGGCAGCGAAAGATTCTTTTCGCCGTCGTCGAACAGAGGCTGCTTCCAGTTCTCCGTCCAGTTTCTGATATTTCTCATATTCTCTTCTCCAAAAAAATTACAGGTCCGCGTCGAGCGTGAGCGTAACGGGGCAGTGATCGGACCCGTATACGTCGCTCAAAATGCCCGCGTCCTTCAGCCTGCCGTTCAGCGCGGCGTCGGTAATGAAATAGTCGATCCGCCAACCGGCGTTGTTTTTGCGGGCGTTGAAGCGGTAGCTCCACCAGGAATAAGCGCCGGTTTGATCGGGGTGGAAAAAGCGGAAGGTATCGGTATAGCCCGCCGAGAGCAGCGCGGTGAATTTTTCGCGCTCCTCATCCGTAAAGCCGGCGTGGCCGCGGTTCGCTTTCGGATTTTTGAGATCGATCTCTTCGTGGGCCACGTTCAGGTCGCCGCAGAAGATCACCGGCTTTTTCGCCCGCAGGCCGTTGATATACGCCAAAAAATCGTCTTCCCACCGCTGGCGGTAAGTTAGGCGCGAAAGGTCCTCCTTCGCGTTGGGCGTGTATACCGTAACAAGGTAAAACGGCGCGTATTCCAGCGTGATCACGCGGCCCTCCCGGTCGTGCTCCTCGATGCCCATGCCGTAGAAAACGCTTTGGGGCGTGTGCTTCGTAAAAATACAGGTGCCGGAATAGCCCTTTTTCTCGGCGTAGTTCCAGTAGGCTTCGTAGCCCTCAAAGCAGAGGTCGATCTGCCCCGCCTGCAGCTTGGTTTCCTGCAGGCAGAAAAAATCCGCGTCCAGCGACGTGAATATCTCTTTGAAATCCTTCCCCACCACGGCCCTGAGACCGTTTACGTTCCACGATACGAAGCTGAGCATACCGAAGCACCTGCCTTTTTTATTATTTTAGCATACGCGCGGGGGGTTGGCAAGAAGAAAATGATATGTTTTTACTGCGCAAAAACATGATATCCGCTGCGCGGATGATATGTTTGCCTTCGCAAACGTGATATGCTGCGATGCCGCAGCATTGCGGAAAACGCTGCGCGTTTTGATTTAAAAAAATGCCGGCCGCAGGCCCCGCAATGTTTCGCGCAGGCGAAACATATCACGTTTTGCGTAAGCAAAATATATCACGCGCCTTCGGCGCATATCATGTTGCGCAGCAACATATCATTTTTCGGTTTACCGAAAACAAAACGCCGGAGCGTGGGCTCCGGCGGTGGGGTTCGTTCGCTTATCTGTTGAACAGCTTTCTGAACAGGTCCATAATGGCTTTGAAGAAATTCAGCAGCATCTCTTTCAGGGAAGAGAACTGGGTTTCGGTGACGTTGTTCACGGCCACGTAGTAATCCTCGTTCACCTGGGGGATGCAGTAAACGCCGTGCTCGTCGGGGGTAAGAGTGATCGAGGCTACGTCCTTATCGGTGCCCACCAGCTCGGGGGGATAGGAGGCCGGGAAAACCTTCACCACCACGGAAGAATCGGGCGCATAGCCCTTTTTGTATTCCACGGTGAAGTAGAAGGGGCGGCCCGCGTTTACGGTGTTGGTATTGGGATCCTCCACGTTGACGATGTTCACCTTATCCGCGCAGTAGGCGGCCACGCGCACGGTATACACCGGAATAAAGCCCTCGCCCTCGTCGGCCAGCGCGATCACCGAGAACGCGCCGAGCAGCATCAGCGCCGCAAGAAAAACGGAAATGATTTTTTTCATGTTCTTTCGTCCTTTCGGAAAAATATTCGTCCTTATGTATTGTAGCCTAAAAATATGTTATTTTCAAGACTTTTCCGTTAAAAGCCTGTAAATATCGCTTTTTTTCGCGCCGGTGTCTTTGGCGGCGCGTTTGGCGGCCTCGTTCACGCTCATGCCCTCTTTCAGGTAGCTCTCGGCCAGCGCCAGCGGGTCGGCGGGGGGCACCTCGGAAAGGCGCTCCTCTTCGGTTTTCGCCTCGATGATCAGCACGAATTCGCCCTTTACGTTCTGCCCCTCGTATTTTTCGGCGGCGGCGGAAAGGGAGGTGATCTCGCACTGCTCGTGGATCTTGGTGAGCTCCTTGATCACGGCGACGCGCCGCTCGCCCAGCGTTTCGTACAGGTCCTTCAGCGTGGCGGCCAGCTTATGGGGCGCTTCGTAAAACACCATGGTCTTGCGTTCGGTCTTCAGCTCCTCCAGATGCTTTCTGCGCTTGGGCTTGTTCACGGTGAGAAAGCCCTCGAAGGAGAAGCGGCCCACCTCCAGCCCGGAATAGGCCAGGGCTGTGGCAAGCGCCGTGGGGCCGGGCACCGTGGCCACGCTCACGCCGTTCTCGCGGCACAGGCGCACCAGATCCACACCGGGGTCCGAGATGGCGGGCATGCCCGCGTCGGTGACCAAAGCGCAGTTTTCCCCGGCCAGTAGGCGGTCCAGTATATCGGGGCCCTTTTCCCTGCGGTTGTGCTCGTGGTAGCTCACCAGCGGCTTTTTGATCTCGAAATGGTTCATTAGTTTCGCGGTCACCCGCGTATCCTCTGCCGCGATGAAATCCACGGCGGCGAGGGTCTCTTTGGCCCGGGGCGAAAAATCCCCCAAATTGCCGATGGGCGTGCCCACAACGTACAACGTGCCGGGCATGGGATCAGTCCTTTCTGTATGCGGCGGTAACGGCGCGGTATTCCTCGGTTTCGCCGCCGTCGCTATCGTAAATGTAAAACGTTTTTTCCACGGTAAGGCCGGGGGCGCGGCCTTTTTTGCCCTCCAGCAGAAACAGCCACGGGGCGCTTTCCGCGTTTTTGGCAACGAAGCGCAGCCTTTTCGGTTCCAGGCCGGCTTCGCGCATGGCGGCCATGGCGTCGGTCAGGCGTTCGGGGCGCAGGCACAGGCAGAACCGCCCGCCGAATTTCAGCAGCCCTGCCGCCGCAAGGCAGATCTCCTCCAGCGTGGCCGCGGTCTCGTGCCGGGCGATCTGCTCCGCCGCCCCGGCGCTGGGAATACCGTGCCCCGCCTTCGTATAGGGCGGGTTCATGGTGACGAGCCCGTACTGCCCCGCGGGCAGCACACCTCCGAGCCGCCTTAAGTCCGCGTGATACACGCCCAGCCTGTTTTCGGCGTCGCTGAGGGCAACGGAACGCCTGAGCTGGTCCACGGCCTTTGCCTGCAGCTCCACCGCGTCGGCGCGGTCCTTGCCCCGGGCGAGCCAGTAAAAGGGGATCACGCCGCAGCCCGTGCCCAGATCGCAGGCTCTTTCGTTTCTCTTGGGAAAAGCAAAGGCCGCCAGCAGCAGCGCATCGGTCCCGAAGGTGTGCTCGGGCGATACGATCAGCCGCAGACGGTCGGATAAAAATTCGATATGTTCGCTTTCGCGCAGGGGGGCTTCCATTACGCTTTCGTCTTTTTCAGCATCACGGCCACCACAACGATGGCACCCGCGCTCAGCAAAACGATCGCCGCGCCGATCATCAGCTTTGTGGAATTATCCGAAACGGCTTTGGTGCTGTCTTCGTAATTGGCGGTAAAGGGCACGGTGGTGGCGGGTTCCATATATTGGGTGGGCTGCTCCTGATAGGTAAACGAATACACCGGCTCCGTAGTGGTAGGGGCGGGCTGGGTGGAATAGGGGTCCGCGCCCTGATATACGTAGGTGGAGGGGATGATGATGGTGGGCATCTCGTAGGTGGTGAGCTCCGTGGTGGTCTCGTCTTCGGTGGTGGGCTCAGCCTCATGGGGCAGGGTGGTGGTCTCCTCGGGCGGGCGCGTGGTGGTCTCGTTGGCCCGCAGGTATTCCGCAAGCTGATTCAGAAAATCGTTGCTCGAAAGCATGGAGGTGATATCGGTGTTGCCGTAGTCCGAAAGCAAGGCGGTGATGGCCTGCGCGATGGTGGCGTTGGAGGCGTCGATATCCATATTGGAAAGTCTTTCGCGTATGATATCCAGCACGCCGTTGGGGTTGGAGAAAATATCGCTCAGGGAAATACCGTTGCCGTTGCCGTTGCCGCCGTTGAAGAGGCCGCCGAGGATGTCGGTGATGCTGCTGAGGTCGAAGCCGCCGCCCAGCAGCTCGCTGAAATTACCGAGATCGCCGAGAAGATCCTCGGCGAATACGGCGGGCGCCATGGCTGAAACTAAAAGAATGACCGCCGCGAGCACGGCGATGATTTTTACTGTGATCTTTTTCATGTCTGATTCCCGGCGCACAGCCGCGCCGGACGCTCCTTTTTTTATTATTGATTTTAAGCGTAAATCAAAAGCTTTTCATCCATAATTATAATATATGATGCGCGTCGATTTGTCAATGGGAAAAATTCACCCGGCCGGGCGCGGCCAAGCCGGGCACACGCGCACGTGCGGCATTTTTTACGCCGAAAAGCCATTATATAATAAATATTTATTTAAAGCATTTTTCTCTTGATTTCTGCCTGCCGCTTGTGTATACTGTTAAATAGCTATTTCTGCCAAAAAGAACGGAGGGAACGGAATGGACAAAAAAGAGAGGGCGCTCGCCGCCGTGGCGGCGCTGAAGGCCCTGTATCCGGATGCGCTCTGCTCGCTGGATTTCGAGAGCCCATTTCAGCTCTTGGTGGCCACGCGCCTGTCCGCCCAATGCACGGACGCCCGCGTGAATCTGGTCACGCCCGTGCTGTTCGGCAAATATCCCGACGCCGCCGCCATGGCGCAGGCGGACGTGGCGGACGTGGAGAGTATCATCCACGCCTGCGGATTCTTCCGGCAGAAGGCGAAGGATATCGTGGCCACGGCCGGTATTCTGGTTTCGGAATACGGCGGCGCGGTGCCCGATACCATAGAGGTTCTCACCACTCTGCCCGGCGTGGGGCGCAAAACCGCCAACCTGATCGTGGGCGACGTTTACGGCAAGCCCGCCGTGGTGGCGGATACGCACCTGATCCGCATCTCGAACCGGCTGGGGCTGGTGGAAACCAAAGACCCTTACAAGGTGGAGCTGCAGCTCAGGGAGCTGCTGCCGCCCGAAGAGAGCAACAATTACTGCCACAGAAACGTGCTGCACGGCCGCGCCGTATGCGACGCGCGCAAGCCCCGGTGCGAAATATGCGCCCTCAGCGGTTTCTGCAGATACTGCGAACATACGAAAGGATGAAACACACATGTCACTGCTGACGAAAATATTCGGAGATTACTCCAAGAAAGAGCTCAAGCGCAACCGCAAGCTGGTAGACGCGGTGCTGGCGCTGGAGGAGGAGTATTCCAAGCTGACCGACGAAGAGCTCAAGGCCAAAACGCCCGCGTTCAAACAGCGCCTGCAAAACGGCGAAACCACCGACGATATCCTGCCCGAGGCGTTTGCCGCCTGCCGCGAGGCCGCGTGGCGCGTGCTGAACATGAAGCACTTCCCGGTGCAGATCGAGGGCGGTATCATTCTGCATCAGGGCCGTATCGCCGAAATGAAGACCGGCGAAGGCAAAACGCTGGTGGCCACCCTGCCCGCCTACCTGAACGCCCTAACGGGCGAGGGCGTGCACATCGTAACGGTGAACGATTACCTTGCCCGCCGCGACTCGGAATGGATGGGCAAGATCTACCGCTTCATGGGCCTTACCGTGGGCCTGATCGTGCACGATAAAGAGAACGAGGAGCGCCGCGAGGCCTACGCCGCCGATATCACCTACGGCACCAACAACGAGATGGGCTTCGACTACCTGCGCGACAACATGGTAACGTATAAAGAGCAGCGCGTGCAGCGCGGACACGCCTACGCCATCGTGGACGAGGTGGACTCCATTCTGATCGACGAGGCCCGTACCCCCCTGATCATCTCCGGCCGGGGCGATAAATCCTCGGATATGTATAAGCGCGCCGACGACTGCGCCCGCACCATGAAGGTGCAGCGTATCAAAGAGATGGACGCCAAAAAGGACGTGGAGGAGCTGATCGAGGACGGCGTGGATTATATCGTGGACGAAAAGGCCCGCACCGCCACCCTAACCAAGGCCGGTATCGCCAAGGTGGAGCAGTTCTTCGGCCTTGAAAACCTTTCCGCGCCCGAGAACCTGAGCTATTCCCACTATATCAATCAGGCCATCAAGGCCCGCGGCGTGATGAAGCGCGATATCGATTACGTGGTGAAGGACGGCGAGGTGCTCATCGTGGACGAGTTCACCGGCCGCATCATGCTGGGCCGCCGCTACAACGAAGGCCTGCATCAGGCCATCGAGGCCAAGGAGGGCGTGAACGTGCGCAGCGAATCCAAAACGCTGGCCACCATCACCTTCCAGAACTATTTCCGTCTGTACAAGAAGCTGTCCGGTATGACCGGTACCGCCATGACGGAGAGCGACGAGTTCAACGAGATCTATTCGCTCGACGTGGTGGAGATCCCCACCAACAAGCCGATGATCCGCAAGGATTACGACGACGTGATGTATAAAACCGAAAAGGCCAAATTCAACGCCATCATCGAGCAGGTGCGCGCCTGCCATGAAAAGGGCCAGCCCGTGCTGGTGGGTACCGTGAGCATCGAGAAGAGCGAGGAGCTTTCCAAAGCCCTGAAGCGCGCCGGCATCAAGCACGAGGTTCTGAACGCCAAGCAGCATGAGCGCGAGGCCGAGATCGTGGCGCAGGCCGGCAAATACGGCGCGGTGACCATCGCCACCAACATGGCGGGCCGCGGTACCGATATCATTTTGGGCGGCAACGCCGAATACCTGGCGCTGGCCGAGCTGCGCAAAATGGAATTCCC
>CAMVBR010000032.1 GCA_947165755.1 uncultured Clostridia bacterium | reverse complement strand
AAACCGGGCTGAGCCCGAACGCAAGAACAAAACCAATCAGCAGCGAAAACACGAACTTCTTCGGCGTTTTGAACAAAGCGGCGGCCGCGCCGAGGAACACCAAAAGATACAGGGTTCCTCTGAAGGTGATATAAAAGAACCCCAATCCGAAACAGGAGAGCAGAAACACGGCGAGGATCGCGCCGTCCAGCAGCACCGGGACCGGTCCGGCTCCCCTTGCGTACCAGCAGAACGCCGCAAGAATGGGAGAGAGCAGCGTGAGGCCGTACCAGATAAGCATATACGACGCGGGGTTGAATCCGCTGAACAGGACCGTATATGCGTGATAGGCGGCGCACATGCCCGCAAAAAAGGCAAAAACGTTCCAGGCGGCACGAAATGCGGAACGGCTGAACACGGCGATAAGCAACGCCGCCAGCAGCCACACGGCCGGTTCGGAGAAGAAATTACCCAGATCCAGCTTTTCTGCGATCCTGTGCCACCATATCGTATCGTCCAGAGACAACTGATCCAGCCACTTTGCAAACAGACCGAGAACGATCCCGATCAAAAGAAAGCTCAAGGTTGCGAAAATGACGTTTTTCTTTTCCGTTTTCTTTGGGGAACGAACATTATAAAGCATTTCACAAAGGATCGCTGTTTTGTTTTTCGTATTGTTGCTTTTTTGAATCATATTTCATCTCATCCGACTTAAACGAAAATACCGAACAGAAGCCGCCGGCCTTTTTCAGGGGCAGACGGCTTTTTTGTTTACTTCCCGATTTTTCCCAGCAGCTTTTCAAAGAAAACCTTGATAGCAGTGATGATTTTGGAAAGCAGGGATTGCTGCGCGTCAAACATGGATATCACCTCTTTTCCGGATTTGCGTTAAAACAGAGACCAGGACCGGATCTTCAGAAGCAGATCTCTCAGCCAGCCGATCACTTTTTGGATGGCGGTGCCGTCCACAACCACTTTTGCGGTGATCCGAAGCACTCTCGCCGTAGTTGCTTCGCCGAGCGCCGGATCCGGATCGGTGTTCTTCTGCTCGACGACGCCGCAGGAGATTACGCAAACGCCTTTTTCGCAATCCAGTGAAACGTCCTCGTCGGAAAGCGTCTCAGGCAGCACATAGCCGTCGGAAGCTTCCAGCGTATACGTAATCACATAGGTCCTTCCTGCGTCCATATGGGCGCCTTCCATGCCGCCCACACAGTTTGCAATGAAAATCGAGTAGCCCTTTTCATCGTAACAGTACTTCACCGGACCGGAGAGGATCTCAATCAGTTGGTCTGCGTCCGCCCTCGTACAGCCCGCGATATGGCTGTTGAGCCGCAGCGATATCTCGGTTTTTTCTGTCTGCGCTCCGGCGGGAAGCAGAAAGAGACAAAAAAGCGCGCATGCCGCAAGGATCACGGCGATCAGTTTTTTATGGCATGAAACCTCCTGATATGTTTTATTATATTTTATAATATCCGCATTCTACAGTCAAGCAGTCTCCGGAATTATAGACGATAATAATTATCTGCGATCGTAATACTCCGACAAATCGGCGAGCCTGCCCTGTTCAACGGTTTTCATTTCAAAGGACCCGTTGTCGCCGTCTGTGGTTTTGATGATCTTATAGGTTCCTTTGTCGATATCTATCTCAAGAAGATCATCCGATGCAACAGAGACGCCCAGCGCCGCCGCAGCCTTTTCCCTGAGCTTTATACCGAGTATGCTGCAGCCGCTCTCGTCGTGGGGTTGATAGGCTTTTGCTTTTTTCCGGTATTCCGCCGGAAAGCTCTTCTTTATCCAGTCTTCATGCAGGTCGCCGTCAGCGCTCCATTCCACCTCCGAGAGGGCAACGCCGCTGTCGGTGTAAATAAATCGGATGATCGCCTCTCCCGCCGAACCGGTCATAGAATACGCCTTTTCCTTCAGCACGACGAACGCTTCCTCATACAAATACACATATGCGGTACCCCGATCTCCGTCCCTGCGGACGCCGAAAACCTCCGCGGCCGCAAAAGCTTCCTCTTTGAGATAATCTCCGTACTCAATATAAACGTCGCTTTTGGCAACCTGTTCCATCAGCGACCGCGTTTCGGCGTCACTGAGCCTAACGGCGGTTCCCTTCACACAGCCGGAGCATACCGACAGCGCCGTTATAAGAGAAATCAC
The DNA here is from genome assembly GCA_947165755.1 of uncultured Clostridia bacterium. GTDB lineage: Bacteria > Bacillota > Clostridia > Oscillospirales > Acutalibacteraceae > RUG806. The sequence goes on along the minus strand of CAMVBR010000032.1, from coordinate 10,995 downwards.
CGACAACAGTATAACCGGTACGTTTATTTTTTTCATTATTATGCCTCCTTTGTTGAGCATCCTGCGCAAGTCGATCCCCCTCTGAAGTCTTAAGGGAAACCGCGTTTTTTATTTAGATTTCTTTAGGTTTTGATATACCGGCAATTAAGATTTGCCGGTTATGATAACAGTATCAAAGGCAACGAACCTTTGAAATAATCCATACGAAAGGATCAAAAAAAGATGGACGCAAAAAAATTCGGATTTCATGAAACTGCAAAAAAGGCAGTTGTTGTCGCTTTGGTCGGCATACTGAGCGTTTCCTGCCTGGCAGGCTGCAGCAGCACAAAAAAACAGCAGAGCACAAAACCCCCGGTAAGTCAATCGCAGCAGGCCGGCACGGAAAGCAACAAAAAGGCGGGCGGCAAAGACACCGGCAGCAAACCCGCTGACAACAAACCCACGAACAACAACGAACCCACCAAAAACAATCCGCTGAATAAAAACGGAAAAAAAACCGGCGGTAAAAAGAGCAAGAATTCCAACAATAAAAAATCAACCGAACAAACAACCGCAAATCAGGTTACGGACAACAACACCTCGGACGCAAACCAGACTACCGGAAAAAGCAAAGCAAACGCCTCCAAGAAAAATCCATGAAATAATCATTTCCAAAGCTTGTGTGACGCAAAGCAACTCTTAGCATAGCGTCTATTGTTTCACTCCTTTTTATACCTCCTCCTGCATTCTTTTGCAGGGGGAGCCCATTTGTTAAACGGAGCGTGTGGATGATGAGTACAAAAAAAATACTGATAATAGATGACGAAAAAGAACTCCGGAATGGGATCAGAGGCCTTCTGGGAAACGATAACTATTCTATTGACGAAGCGGGAACCGGCACGGAAGGATTGGCATTGCTGACCGACGATACCGTTCTTGTCATTCTGGACATCATGATGCCTGGGATGGACGGAATCGAAGTATGTAAAAGGATACGGGAGCGGTCGTCCGTTCCCGTTTTGTTTCTGTCCGCAAAAACGCATGAGGAGGATATCCTGGCCGGTTTGGCGGCGGGCGGCGACGATTATATGACAAAGCCGTTTTCCTATACGGAGCTGAACGCGCGCGTCAAGGCACTGCTGCGGAGATATTGCGTTTATCGCAGGCAGGAACCAAACGGGGCCGATTGTGAACCTGATTATATAGAGATAGATGACGTCAAAATCTTTTTGACGCACAACGAGGTGTTAATAAAAAACAGGGAGATCGACCTGACGGAAACGGAATACCGGCTCCTTTTGACACTGATGAAAAAGCCGAACCGTGCGCACTCCGCAGCTCTGCTTTTTGAAGAGATCTGGAAGGAGCCGTATTTTTATGGGGCGAACAGAACCATTATGAGACACATAAAAAATCTCCGCCGCAAAATAGAAGCGGATCGGCAAAACCCCGATCATATCGTTACCGTTTGGGGAAAGGGCTATTCAGTTTAAGGAGAAGAACGCTTTTTAAGGCAGATTTCTTCTCTGAAAACACGTCTGCCTGAAAAGAGATCACACTTCCGAAAGTCCCTCTGAGATCCCCAAAAGAAGGACGCCCGCAAATACCGCCGCAATACAGGCGTATTGACTTCCCGTCATTTTTTCTTTCAGAAAAATGCGCGACAGTATGGTGGAAACGATACAGTAGGACGCTATCATAGGTGCGGCAATAACAGGGTTATCTGCCATTGCGTAAACGTAAAAAATTTGCCCGAATTGCTCAAAAAGCGCGGCCACGCCACGCGTTTTGATTTCCCCTCTGCAGAAGGGATTATACGCCTTTTTTTCTCTGAAAAGGAGAAACGTCCAAGACAGAAATCCCGCAAGAAGGAACGTGAAGCCGTAAAGAATGATCACGTCAATTTTTCCAAGTCCCAATCCGTGGCTTGCGCCGAGTATGATACCGTCGGCAGCGGTACCGACAGTGTCAAAAACACAGTACAGAACGGGAAAAATCAGCGCCAATGCGCCAAAGCGGTATTTGCGCTCTGCCTTTGGAATTTTCATGACTTCCTCTGCATCTGCCAGGCGATGTTCCACGATTCCCAACGTTATGACGCCGGTAATGATAAGAATTGTACCAACCGTATCCATGGCGCCGTGATCGTCCCAAAAGCTGCCTATCCGGCCGATTAAGGCGAGATGTATCAGCATTGAGACCGCCGACAGCGCACCCGAGGCATTTTGTATCGGCGAAATAATGGATACCTCCAGATAGCGCATACCGGCATAGCCGATCGTCATGGAGATAATGTAGCTCAAGGACGCGGGAAGATACTTTACCGCAGAAACAAAAAAAGATGCTTTCGTCGTAAAGAGATTTTCCGCTGAAACAAAATGCAAAAAAGAGGAAACAGAGGAAAGCGCCCATTCGGAAAGAGGCTGACGTTTCAGAAAAGCAAAAAGAGGATCTTTACACAAGGTCAGCAAGGTGAAGATCATGGAAACGGTTCCCATCATCAGGCCAACCCATACGGTGGTCTTCAGATGGGAATATCGGTCGCCGGTTTGGTTGCTTTTTTTATAGAATAAATCCGCGATACCCCATCCGACAATACATATCAACGTAAAAACAAACCAAGTCATTTCAGATACTACAGGCGTTTTGAATTGAATCGCTCCGCCGCAGCGTTCCATTCCTTACAGAGACCGTCGTTCCTGCGGCTTTTCACAAGTCCGGTCTCGATCAAGTGTTTGCCCAGCCAATCGGTCACCTTGCATGCGCCGGCATAGTTCATATGGTCGCCTTTATCCCGCGTGTCCTTCGCCCAGTCGATCTTTACCGGAGATTTTGGCTCGTTCAGATCAAAATAATGCAGCTCCAACTCCTCTGCAAGTTTTTGGATCCCGTTGTGGCGTTTCATATTCCAGTTGACGGTGCTGGGCGTGCTGACGAGGATCAGCTTTGCGCCGTGCTTTTCACAGAAATCACGAAAGTCTTTCACATAGGCGTAGTTCCTGACGGAAACCGACTGAATTTCCTGCGTCGGCGCCATATAATCGTTGGGAGACGCCGGCGCAACCTTATTGTCCCAAATATAACCTTTGGCGTCCTCCTTATGGGTAAAGACCGCGTCAGACAAATGGATCTCTCCTGGCTTCAGCCTCTTCCAAAGGTCGTGGTACTGAAAAACGGGAAACCACTGCTTGAACTTGTGAACGGCGGAAGCGCCAACGGAGAAATCCCGGAAAATGGCGTTCGTTTCCAGCACAACGACCTTGGGGGACTGCTTCTGAAACGCTTTTTCCAGAAATTCCTCCGTATAGTAAAGATTCTGCAGCGCGGTGCCGCAGTTATACGAGGTGATCCCGTGCTTTTCCCACAGCCGGAGCGGAATAAAGGCGCTGTAGCATTCGCTGTCGCCGAGGAACAGCACGTCGATCGTCTGTTCCGGCTCGCCGAGAATGCCGTTGGCTGACGGATCAAGCATCCCGTTTTCCTTCGCGTTGTTTTTCGGTACAAGTATTTTTGAAGTCAGAAGCAACAGCACGGCCAGACCGGACAGGAACGCGGCGCAGCGTACCATTGTTTTTATCGGAGTTTTCATGGCTTTCTACCTTCTAATACTGGGCGTAAAGCGGATCGACGGGCGTATACCCGTTTCCGTACGCGCCGAAAACAATGATAAAAAGGAGCAAAGCGTAAAGTGTGCCCCAGCGGATAACGGTCGGCTTCCGATACAGCGCGTCGCATACTCTGACGCCTTTTTCCTGTATCACGCTGACCGTGAACACGATACCGACGGTCACCCCTACGATCAAAAGATCCTGCCAATCCACACCGAGCCCGGAAAGCAGCTCGGCGTTCAGCGCGGGCAGCGAAAACCGTGTAAAGATCGCCTTGAACATCGCAAGGCCCGCCCACAGGCCGTTGGCGCGGAAAAACAGCTCGCCGATCACCACGAGAACGGTGGTTCGCAGAATGCGAAGCCAACGGAATGCGATACGCTCGGGATCGATATGCAGCAGCGATCCGGCGCGTTTGGTAAGCGGCGACAGCAGATTCCCGCTGTAGATCAACGCGAAATGGTATAATCCGAAAAAGATAAAGTGCCAGCCGACCCCGTGCCATACGCCGTTGCCGAGCCATACGCAGAAGAGCGCGATCCCGCCCGCCAGCAGCGGCCCGTAGTGATTCCCGAGCTTTTTGCGCGCGCGGGTCGTCAGCTTTTTCATCGGCGCCGCGGTCGTAACGGGATAAAACACGTAATCGCGGAACCACGCGCCAAGGGTAATATGCCAACGCGTCCAGAATTCGGAGATCGTCTTTGAAAAAAACGGACGCTTGAAGTTTTCCGGCAATGCAACGCCGATGATCTGCGCCGTGCCGATCACCACGTCCATGGCGCCGGAAAAATCCATATAGAGCTGCACGGTATAGAAAACGGCCGCCAACGCGATCACGCCGCCGTCGAAGGACGCATAGTCCGTAAAAACCTTTTTGACAAGCGGGTCCAGCCGGTCCGCCACGACGATCTTTTTCATTACGCCCCAGGCGATGCGCGTCAGACCGTGCGTGAGGTTATCGTATCGGATCGGTTGGGGGTTCCATAACGCGTCGGCAGTCTGCCGGTACCGGCAGATGGGTCCCTCCACGATCTGCGGAAAAAAGCCGAGGAACAGCAGAAGCCGGGGCAGGTTGTCGTCCGCCGGGATCACGCCGCGGTAAACGTCCAGCAGATACGATACCGCCTGTAAAGAGAAAAACGAAAGCCCGACGGGGATGAGGAACGACGGGATCTCAAATTGCGCCGTACTGTGCAGAGCAGATAAGAGCGTATTGATGTTGGTCAGGAAGAACCCGGTATATTTCAGCGTAAGCAGCGTGCCGAGCTGCAGCATGGCTGCCAGCGTGATGACGGAGCGTTTTTTTGCCGCGAAGTTGTTTTTGATCGCCTTTCGCTCTTCCTTTTCCGCCAGGCTGAGACGATCCTTCATTTGCGTCTGCAGCCGGTCAAGCCAGATCCCGAACCAATGCATAAGCGCAGCCGTCAGCAGCAGATAAACGATCAGCTTCCCGCTGACGAGGCAGTAAAACAGACAGCTTGCGGTAATCAGTACGTACTTTTTCCACCGATCCGGTACAATGCTGTAAGCAAACAGAAAAACGGGAAGAAATACAAACAAATATTCCGCCGAAAAGCAGGAGGTAAGCTTGCTGCCAGCAGCCGAGATCAGCGCAAAGGACATTTCAGTCTTCCTCCTGCAGCCGGGTCAGCATCGCGTACATGCGGGCGGCGGAATTAAAGTTTTCGGGAACGATCTCCACAGCGGGGATCGTCACGTCAAAGGCGTCCTCCAGGTCGGCGATCATGGCGATGATGGACAGGGAATCCAGCAGATGTCCGTCGATCAGGTCTTCGCAGGTTTCATAGTCGATATCCGGTTGAATGTCCCGCAGGATCTCCAAAAGTTTTTCCATATGTTCATTCCGTCCTTTCATATTGCGGTGTATTCAGTAATTCGGTCGGCGCGGCGTTTCTCCCCCGAACAGGCACGCCGTTCTCCTGCAGAAGCCAGATCGCCGGCAGTTCCCGGCTCAGAAAAAGCGAGATTCCCTCCGTCATGCAGTACGCGCCTGTATTTGCAAAGCACAGCGTATCTCCCACAGCAACGTCCGGAAGAAAAACGCGCTTCGCCATAATATCGTTCATCGTGCAAAGGCAGCCGCAGATATTCCATGGGATCTCATCGTTGACCGTGTGTTTTCCCACAACGGAAAGCGCAGGCTGCTTCATCGCCATATGCTGTCCGTAATACACAATCTGATGCATTCCTCCGTCGGTGATCAGGTAATTCTGGCCGCCGTTTTGCTTGATATCCACAATATGGGTATAATATCTTCCGCAGGAGGCAGCGATACTTCTGCCGATTTCAAGAATCAGCTTCGGCTTATTCTGCATTGTTGACAACAAAGAGGAAAAACCGCTTAAAAAAGAGGACTCGTCAAAGGTGTCTTCTTCAAAATACGCAACGGGAAAACCGGGGCCGTATTCCAATTCGGCAGCCTGATAGCCGTACGTTTCTTTCAGATGTGTCAGAAGCTGATCCAGTTCGTCCAATTCACGTTTGATTTTTTTCAGCGATTTTTTTTGCGTGCCCGAAAAATACTGAATTCCCGCGATTTTCAGATCCGGCCGGTCATATCGCGCGGCAATGATGCTTTCGATCTCGGACGCGTCCATACCGAACTGACTTTGATTTGTCAGACGCAGCAGCACCGAGAATCTTCGACCGTATTTTACCGCCAACCCGCACAGCAGCTCGTACTGCCGGATGGATTCCACCGTAAAAACGCCGTGAAAGGAGTTGTCCAGCGCCATATGCTCCATCACCTCCGGCGTTTTGTATACGCCGGAGATCACCATCTTCCTTGTGGGGACGCCGAGCGTGCTGCAGATCCGGGCTTCACCGGGGGAACAGATCTCCAGCCGGTCCACCGCGCCGGATATTTCCCGGATCAGAAAGGGATTTGCCTTTACCGCGTAGCAGATCGCCGTTCCCTCCGGCAGATGCTCCCGCAGATAACCGATACGGCGTTTCAGCTCGCCGATCTCAAACAGGTAAAAGGCGGTATTGTTTTTTTTGATCAATTCTGTTTCAACAGCTTCAACTGCTTTCATGTTCGCTCCCTTCCGCGAGACCTGCGATTTTCTGACGGTCCGCTTTTCCGTTTTTTGTCAGCGGGATCGCATCCAGCCTTCTCAGATATCCCGGCACCATAAACAGCGGAAGCTCCTGATGCAGCGCCGCCGACAGCGCTTCCGGTTCGATTTCGCCGACGTAATATCCCTTCAGCCGTGACTTCGTGCGGTCAAATACGCAAACGCTCCGTTCCACGCCTTCCACCGCGTCCATTGCGCGTTCGATCTCTTCCAGCTCCACGCGGTGCCCCATATACTTGATCTGGTTGTCCCTTCTTCCGCGGTACAACAGCTCTCCGCGTTCGTTATACGCCCCGAGATCGCCCGTTTCATAGACGGCTTCCGGATAGGCGCCGTTCAGCGGGTTTTGAATAAAGCCTGCCGCTGTTTTTTCCGGCGCTCTGTAATATCCCAGCGCCAGCGCCGTTCCGCGCACCATGATCCTGCCGGTCTCTCCCGGCGCGTTGATCGGTTCGTCGTTGTCGTTCAGCAAAAAGACGTCTTCGTTCGGGAACGGTGTCCCGATGGGGATCCCTTCGGAATAATCGCGGTCCTTCTGCAGCACGTGGTACGTGCAGTTGCAGGTGATCTCCGTGGGCCCGTACAGATTCACGAACGCGGCGTCCGGCAGATGGTTTCTCCAATCCCGCAGGGCTTTTTGCGGCATGACCTCGCCGCTGAACAGGATCTTATCCACCGAGCGCGGCGTACGGTAATCGAGACCGTGGAAGGCCGTGATCAGGCACAACGCCGAAACCGCCCAGATCATCGTCGTGACCTCTGTCAGGCACAGGTAATCCAGCAGCCTGACCGGAACCGAAAACAAGATGCGGGGAACGATCACCAGCGTTGCGCCGACCGCAAGGGCGGAATAGATATCCTTGACGGAGACGTCAAAATCAAACGGCGCCTGATTGGCGATCCGGTCCTGTTCGGTGATATGAAACAGTTCTGTGAAGCAGGGGATAAAATCGATCACGCTGCGGTGCGCCACGGCGATCCCCTTCGGTGTTCCGGTGGAGCCGGACGTAAAATTGATATACAGCGGGTCCGTGTCGATCATCCTGCGCCGGACGGCCTGCAGAATGGCTTCATCGATCTGCGCGCCGTACAGGGATTCTATCGTCAGTATCCGTGCTTTCGGGAACAAGGCGTGCGCCTTCTGCAGCAATACCTGCGTCGTCACGATCACTTCCGCCGAAAGCACGGACTGTATCTGTGCCAGTCTGCGGTCCGGCAGCTCCGGCGGCAGCATCGAATAACAGCCCCCGGCGTAGACGATCCCCAGAAAAGCGGTCAGCGCGTCAATTCCTTTTTCCATAAACACGCCGGTCGGCCTGCGCGGATGAATATGGCTGCTCAGCGCGGTCCCCGCCGCTTTGCTGCGCTGCAAAAGCTGCGCGTAGCTAATGGTCTCCGCGCCTTCCGCTGCCGCGGCCTTGTCAGGGAAGCGTGAAGCGCTTTGTTCCAAAAACTGCAGTACGTTGGTGGTCATTTTTTCTTCCTTTCCCGGATCATTCGTCCGTCGTGCAGCGGAACGTCAGGCAGATCGTATAGACGCCGTTGGCAATCGTCATCCTGCACGCACCGCCCATCCGATGCATCATGAAACGAACGTTTTCCAATCCGATCCCCGTGCTTTCCGGCTGTTCCGTCAATCGTCTGCACTTGTTCGACAGCCGGATGCGGAGATCGTTTTCATATTCATAAACGCTCAGCAGTACCGGCTGCGCCGGTTCCGCATATTTCAGAATATTGGAGCAGAGGTTGTCGACGATCCTGCTGACGTATTCGCCGACAACGCGCGCCTTCCGGTCCGGCCAGCAGACGTCAGCCTTTATCTGAAAACCGTTTTCCTCCAGATAACCGACCGCGCCGGAAAGCGCGTCTTCAAAAATCGCGCGGATCGGAGCGGGAGCTTCCGGCGGTTGATCCTCGTTTTTTTCAAAGATGAACCTTTCGAACAGCTGATCGGTCATCTGTTTGATCTGTGTGACCTTGCCCCGCGCTTTTTCAACGGTTTCAAGCACCTGATCCGGCTCCCGGTATTTCCCGGTAAGGATCAGATCCAGATACAGGGCAAGAGAGGTAAGCGGCGTCCGGATATCGTGCGAGACGGCAACCACCAGATCGTAATTGGATCTGACTGCCGCCGCTTCCGTACGGATGTTATCGGAAAGCGCCAGACGCATCTGATCCAGATTTGCCGCAAGCGACGCCAGCTCGTCGTTTCCGCGTACCGTGATCGGGTAGTCAAGACCGCCGGTTTCCAGGATCTTGATCTCCTCCTCCAGCCGGATGACGTAATTGATTTTTCGCCGGATAAACCAGACGAACACCGCGCAGAGCAGGACGGCGGAGAGAAGCGCTTCGATGATCCAGGCGATATCGGCGGCGCGTTGGTCAAAATAACTGTAAAAGGAAACGGTCGCGTCTCCGTCCGCGAACGATATCGTCCGCTTGAAAAACCAGTCGTTATTGATATATTCTTCTCCGAAGTAGGCGTCCGGGACGTCTTTGCCGTATTCTGTTTTCCAGTCGGAGCGGAGAGAATCGTACAGTACCTCGCTGCCTCGGGTGATATACAGGATCGCCGCCACGGACCGTTCGTTTTCCTGCCAGCGGTGGATCGCCCCGGCGTCGTCCGCCGCGATTCCCGCGCCGGCGATAAACGTCTCAAACGCGTCCAGATAGGCCTCCGATTTCGTTTCCACGTATTTGCTCTTTTCAAAGAACCGATCCAGCAGTCGGTCCGAGGCGGCTGACGTCAGGAAAAAGAACGCGACAGCCAGCACGGAAGAGATCAGCAGCGCAAGCAGCGACTGCACCTTTATACTCAGCCTGATCTTACTCAAAACGGTATCCCTTTCCCCAAACGGTCTTGATGTGAACGGGAGAATCCGGTTTTTTCTCGATTTTCATCCGGAGATTCCGGATGTGGACCATTACGGTCCCGTTGGCGGAATAATAATACGGCTCCTCCCAGACGCTCTCATATATGTTCTGCGCCGAAAACGTCTTGTTCGGATACTTCATCAGGAGATGCAGGATCCTGTACTCCAGATCCGTCAGAGAAACCTCTTTCCCGTCTACAACTACTTCATTGAACCTTTCATGCAGCTCAACGCCGCCAATGCAGATGACAGGATCGGCGGATTCCGGCTGTTGACCGACGTTTTTTTCGTTGTACACGTAGTACCGGCGAAGCATGGCTCTCACCCTGCCGAGCAGCTCGGCGTAAGAGAAGGGTTTGATCAGATAATCGTCGCCGCCCGCCATCAGTCCGATCAGCTTATCGGATTCGGTGGACTTTGCCGTCAGGAACAGCACCGGCACGAAGGACCGTTTCCGGATCTCCTCGCAGGTTTTCAATCCTGAGATCCCCGGCATCATCACGTCGAGGATCACCAGAGAAAAGGAATCGTCGAACAGCCGCAGGCCCTCCGTTCCGTCCTGCGCCTGCGTGACTGCGTATCCTTCGCTTTCCAGTAAGATCCTGACGCCCTCCCGGATATCCGCGTCGTCTTCCACGATCAGCACATGTGCGTTCTGCATATGTTTCCATCTCCTGTCTCGTCATATCCGTATTGTATCAGATATAATCTTAATATTCAGCCGTCAAAAACCTTAAGAATTCTTAATTTATCATCCGTTTTTCAAAACGGAGCATCCCGGCGAAACGGTCGTCGTTCGCGTCTGCTTCGGGGCCGGCCTCCGGATCGTGGGGGGCGGGATGGAATTGATTGAAGTATTCCACCGCGTGAAAGCCGCACTTGTTGATATAAAAGTGAACGTTCCGCGTTTCAAAATACGGCGTGCAGGTCTCCCAGACTTTCGTGTCCGGATAAAGGCGCTCCAACGCCTGCCAAGCGGCAAAGCCGATCCCTTTGCTGTGCGCGCGGGGATCCACAAACAGCAGGTCCAGGTGGTTATGCTGCGTTTCGCCGTCGATTTTTACAACGACGCCGCCCACCGGCCTTCCGTCTGCCAGGATACGGTATGCCGTTCCTCCGTCGATGCTGTCTTCGATCGTTTTGCGGGAAATGATCTCGCCGTCCTCTTCAAAGTGATCGTCTCTCCGTCCGAATTCCTCCATCGCGCCGAATCGGAAGGCGTACTGGTTGTCAAGGATAAACTGCTCTCTGTCCTCCGCCTTCAGCGGCGCGAGACGGATCTGTGCGTTAGTCTTTTTCATTGTGATTCCTCCGGGTTTGTAAAATAAAAAAGGGAGCCCGGCTACAACGTCAAAAAAAACGTAATAACCGGGCTCACCCGACATCTTATCCGACAGGCGGCCTGCAAAGCAAACGCTTTACGATCCCCTACGCTAC
>CAMVBR010000031.1 GCA_947165755.1 uncultured Clostridia bacterium | reverse complement strand
CCGAATATACTCATTCGCGCTCTTGCCCCAGGAGTTATCGCACTCCATGGCGCGCTTTCTGAGAATGGCCCAGCCCTCTTTATCGGCGTAGCCGTGGATGGCGCGGCGCAGGGCGTGGAGCATATCGTGGGCGTTGTAGTCCTCAAACACGAAGCCGTTGCCCTCACCCAGGCCGGAATCCTGCACGGTATCCTTCAGGCCGCCGGTGGCGCGCACCACGGGCACCGAGCCGTAGCGCAGGGCGAACATCTGCGAAAGGCCGCAGGGCTCGCTCTTGGAGGGCATCAGGAAGATATCGCTGCCCGCGTACATACGGCTGGCAAGCTGGCCGTTAAAGGCGATGCGCACCGCCATTTTATCGGGATATTTGGCGGCCATCTCGCTGAAAAAGCTCTCATACTGCCATTCGCCGGTGCCCAGCGCCATCACCTGCACGTTTTCGGTGGTGAGCAGCTCCTCGAGCACGGCCTTCACCAGATCGAAGCCCTTGTGCGCCACCAACCGGGATACCATGGCGATCACGGGCACGTCCGGGTTCTCGGGAAGGCCCATCTCCTTTTGCAGCGCGGCCTTGCACACGGCCTTGTTGGCGATATCGTCCGCCGTGTAGTTCGCGGGCAGGTTCGGGTCCGTGCCCGGGTCGTTGAGCACGGTATCGATGCCGTTGAGAATGCCCTGCAGCTTCCACTTGCGGGCGTTGAGGATGGGATCGAGCCCGTAGGCGTACCACGGGTCCAAAATCTCCTGCGCGTAGGTGGGGCTCACGGTGGTCACCGCGTTGGCGCATTCGATGCCGCCCTTCATGAAGTTGATGCAGCCGTCGTTTTCAAGCAGCGGCGCCTCATCCTCGGAGAAGCCCGCCACGTCGCCCAGCACCTCGTAGCCGTATTTGCCCTGATACTGGATATTGTGGATGGTGAACACGGTCTTGATGTTCTCAAAGCCGGGGCGCTGCGCGTAGAAGCAGGAATAATACACCGGCACGAGAGCGGTCTGCCAATCGTTGCAGTTGATCACGTCGGGCTTGAAATCGATGTAGGGGATGATCTCGAGCACCGCGCGGGAGAAGAAGGCGAAGCGCTCGGCGTCGTCGTAATGGCCGTAGATGCCCTGCCGCTTGAAATAATACTGGTTATCGATAAAATAGTAGATCACGCCGTTGTACTTCGACTCGAAGATGCCGCAGTACTGCCGCCGCCACGATACGGGCACGGTGATGTGGGTGATGAACTTCATGTTGTCTTTATACTGCTGGGGGATGCCGTCGTACAGGGGCATCACCACACGGCAGCCGATCAGCCGCCGCCGCAACGCCGCCGGAAGGGACCCGGCTACGTCGCCCAGCCCGCCGGAGGCGATGAAGGGCTTGCTTTCACTTACCGCATATAGTACTTTCATAAATGTCTTACCTCTTTCAAGTATTTAGTGACCAGTGACCAGTGGCCAGTGACCAGTGGCCAGTGGCTAGTAGCCAGTGACCAGTAGCCAGTGACCAGTATTTAGTAACCGGTGGCCTGTGTTCAGTTGGTCAGTTTTTATTCATTGCCATTCAAATGTTGGCGGTTGACCGCGAACGGGTAACGGTGAACTTCTGACCACTGACCACTGGCCACTTATACCAATCAGATCTGGATGCCTTTTCCGATATAGAGCGGAAACGTATCCGCGCCCGAGAGGTTCTTGCGCGGGCGCACCGAAACGCTCTTATCCGCGATCACGTAGTTCATGGTGGCGTCCCCGCCCACGAAGCAGCCGGGCATCAGGATGCTGTTTTTCACCACGGCGCCCTTTTCCACGCGGCAGCCGCGGAACAGGATGCTGTTTTCCACCTCGCCGTCGATGATGCAGCCGTCCGCCACCAGAGAGTGCTTCACGTCGCAGCCGATGCCGTAAACGGCGGGCATATCGTCGTAGATTTTGGTGTATACCGGGCGGTCCGCCGGGAACAGGCTCTCAAAATTGGAGTAGTGCAGCAGCGCGAAGTTGGCGCGATAGTAGCTTTCGGTGGAATCGATACTCGCGCAGTAGCCGGGGGCCTGCCACGCGCACACCTTCAGCCGGTCCACGTTTTGCAGCAGGAAGGTTTTTTCCATGGAGTATTCGCCCTTCGAGAAGGCCTCCTTCACCAGCCGCTCCAACAGCGCCTTCTTCATGAGCGCCACCTTCACGAGGTAGGTCTCTTCCCCTTCGCCGTGGTTGCCGAGGCGCAGCTTTGTGATGCGCGCGCCGTCGCAGGCCTCCACAATGGGCTGGTTCTCAAAGGCCGGGGCCTTGCCTTTGGCGCTCACCACGGTGATATCCGCGCCCTCGGCCTCGTGGAAGGCAAACAGCGAGCTCAGATCGAAGCCGGCCACGTGGGAGCAGGCGGAAAGCAACACGTAGTCCTCGCTGGAACGGGCCAAAAAATTGAGCACGTTGTGCAGTGCGCCCACCTCGCCGGCATTGTAGTTGGCCACGGCGGAGGCGTTGAAGGGCGGCAGCAGCAGAAGCCCATCCGATTTGCGGGCGAGATCCCACGGTTTGCCCGCGCCGATGTGGTCCATCAGGCTCTGATAATTGTTGCCGGTGATCACGCCCACCTTGCCGATGCCGGCGTTCACCATATCGGAAAGCACGAAGTCCACCAGCCGGTAGCCGCCCGCGAAGGGCACGCTGGCCATGGAACGCACGCCGGTGAGCTCGCTCACTCTGCCGTCGTCCACGTTGGCGAATATCATGCCGAGTACGTTTTTGCCTCTCATTTTACTTCCCCCTCCGCTACGTCTTCGTCGATCATTTTGTTTGCGGAAACCCGCGCGTTTTTGCCGATGGTCACGCCGCCGCCGATCACGGCCACGCCCCACTGGGAAAGGTCGTCGATGGCTTCCGGGTCCTCGCCCACCACGGCGCCGGCCTTGATGACCGCGTTTTCGGCAACCATGGCGTACTGCACCGTGGCGCCCTCCTCGATCACCGCGCCGGGCATAACGATGGAATACTTCACCTTGGCGTCCTTCGCCACCTTCACGCTGGAAAACAGCACGCTGTAATCGATATCGCCGTAAATGGCGCAGCCGCCGGAAACCAGCGAATTTTCCACCTTGGCGTCGCTGGAAACGAAATGCGGGGGCAGCGCGCCGTTTTTGCAGTAGATGGGCCACGAGGTATCGGACAGATCGATATTCACCTTGGGGTTGAGCAGGTCGAGGTTGGCCTCCCACAGGGAATCGATGGTGCCCACGTCCTTCCAGTAGCCGTCAAACTGATAGGCGAACAGGCGCTCGCCCGCGGCGTGCATGGCGGGGATCACGTTTTTGCCGAAGTCGTTGGAGGAGTTCGGGTCCGCCTCGTCGGCGATCAGGTACTCCCTGAGCTTCTTCCACGTGAACATGTAAACGCCCATGCTGGCTTTGTTGGATTTGGGATTCTTCGGTTTTTCCTCAAAGGCGGTGATGGCGCCGTTGTCGTCCACAAACATCAGGCCGAAGCGGGAGGCCTCCTCCCACGGCACCTCGAGCATGGCGATGGTGCAGGCGGCGTTCTTCTCTTTATGGTACTGCAGCATCTTGTTGTAGTCCATTTTATAGATATGGTCGCCGGAGAGCACCGCCACGTACTCGGGATCGTACCGGTCGATAAAGTTGATGTTCTGATAAATGGCGTTGGCCGTGCCCTTGTACCACTCGGTGCCCTTGATCTGCTGATAGGGGCTGAGCACGTGTACGCCGCCGCCCATGCGGTCCAGATCCCAGGGCTGGCCGTTGCCGATGTAGTCGTTGAGCTCCAGCGGCTGATACTGGGTGAGCACGCCCACCGTATAGATGCCGGAATTCACGCAGTTGGAAAGCGGGAAGTCGATGATGCGGTATTTGCCGCCGTAGGGTACGGCGGGCTTTGCGATCTTTTTGGTCAGAATGCCGAGTCTGCTTCCCTGCCCGCCGGCAAGGAGCATCGCAAGCGTTTCGGTTTTTCTCGCCATAATTTATTCTCCTTTTTTTGATTTATATGCGGAATACTTCAGATATACGCAGGAAAATCCGGGGATATCGATGCCGAAGGAATGCTCCTTGCCGTGCATCGGGATCTTCTTGGTATAGATCCGTTTGCCTTTGTAATTGCCGCTGCCGCCGTAGCAGGCTTCGTCGGAATGCAGCAGCACGGTGAGCACGGCGCGGTCCTCCACGCCGATGCGGTAGTCCTCGCGCGTCACGGGGGTGAAGTTGCACACGCACACCACGGTTTCGCCCTTGGAATTTCTGCGCTCGAAGGCCACCACGCTGTTTTGGTTATCGTCGGGCACCAGCCAGTTGAAGCCCTCCCAGCTGTAATCGATCTCCCACAAAGCGGAATGCTCTTTATAAAAGCCGTTCAGATCGCGCACGAAATCCCTGAGCCCGCGGTGCTTCTCGTAATCCAGCAGGAACCAGTCGAGCTGCTTTTTCTCGTCCCACTCGATGAACTGGCCGAACTCCTGCCCCATGAACAGCAGCTTTTTGCCCGGGTGGGCGTACATGTAGCCCAAAAACGTTTTATCGCCCATGAACTTCTCTTCATACGTGCCGGGCATTTTATCGAGCAGCGATTTTTTGCCGTGCACCACCTCGTCGTGCGAGATGGGCAGCACGAAGTTTTCGGAAAAGGCGTAAAACAGCGAAAAGGTAACAAGGTCGTGGTTATACTTGCGGGAAAGACCGTCCAGCGCCGTGTAGCGCAGCATATCGTTCATCCAGCCCATGTTCCACTTGAAGTTGAACCCGAGGCCGCCGTCCTCCGCCGGCTTGCTCACCATGGGCCATGCGGTGCTCTCCTCGGCGATCATCATCGCATAGGGGAAATCGCGGAAAATGCCGGCATTGAGCTGGCGCAAAAAGGCCACCGCCTCCAGATTTTCGCGCCCGCCGTAGATATTGGGGCGCCACTCGCCGTTTTTGCGGCCGTAATCCAGATACAGCATGCTGGCCACCGCGTCCACCCGCAGGCCGTCCACGTGGTACACGTCGAACCAGAAATGGGCGGAGCTGATCAGAAAGCTGACCACCTCGTTGCGGCCGTAATCGAAAATGCGGGTGCCCCAGTCCTTATGCTCGCACTTGAGCTCGTCGGTGTATTCGTAGAGCCGGGTGCCGTCGAATTCGTAGAGGCCGTGGGCGTCCTTGGGGAAATGGGCGGGCACCCAATCCAGAATCACGCCGACGCCGGCCTTGTGCAGGCGGTTCACGAAATACATGAAATCCTGCGGGGTGCCGAAGCGGGACGTAACGGCGAAATAGCCGGTGACCTGATAGCCCCAGCTCCCGTCGAAGGGGTGCTCCATCACGGGCAGCAGCTCCACGTGGGTGTAGTGCATCTCGGTGAGGTACTCCGCCAGCGCGTCCGCCAGATCGCGGTAGGAATAGGGCGAGCCGTCCTCATGCAGCCGCCAGGAGCCGACGTGCAGCTCGTAGATATTCACGGGGCTCTCGTACACCGGGCGGGCGGCAAGCCGTTTGCGGTAAGCAGCGTCTTCCCAATCGAAGGCGCCGAGGTCGTAATACTTGGATGCGTTCGCGGGGCGGGTCTCCGCGTGGAAGGCAAAGGGATCGGCCTTCATGCGGGCAACGCCGTCGGCGCCGGTAACGCAGTATTTATACGCGTCGAACTGCTTCACGCCGGGCACGCGCACCTCCCAAATGCCGCCCTCCAACCGGGTCATATCCAGGCTTTCGGCGTCCCAGTCGTTGAAATCGCCGACCAGCGTTACGCGCTGCGCGTTCGGCGCCCATACGCGGAACACCACCCTCTCCCCCTCGGGGTGCGAGCCGAAATATTCGTATGCGCAGGCGTTCGCGCCCTGATGGAACAGATAGCGCGGCACCTCGCCGTCTTTCTTTTTGTCTTTTTTCAAACGATCCACCTCCACATCATAGTTTACCAAAAATACCGCCATATTGCAAGTGTATATTTGACTATTTTGTTAGAAGCGTCTTTGGGCAGTTTTGACAAGATTTGGGCAATTTGCACAATAGCGTGTGTGAGCTGCAAGTTGTGCGCCGAAAAAAAACGCAGTGGCAAGCTGCAGCTTGCCGCTTGCCGCTTGTAAATTGCAACGCCAAACTTTATACTAACAAATTGACAACCAATTTTAATAATGCTATAATTTTCTCGTAAAAACAACCGAACGGAGGCTTGTTTCATGAAAAAACTGACCAAAGTGATCGCGCTGCTGATGGCGTTTATGATGCTCACCGGGCTTTCCGCCAACGCGGCTTCCGATATCACGGTAAAGAACATCTCCTGCTCTATGTACGGCGACGGCGCCACGGGCCGGGGCTTTTGCTGGTATACCGAATCCCGCGCGGGCACCGACCTGCAGCTGATCAAAACCGCGAGCTTCAAGGGCTCCTTCGAGAAAGCCAAAACCTATTCGGGCAGGCAGACCCTGTACCGCGGGCGCTATTCCCATCAGGTGGCCGTTACGGACCTGACCCCCGGCACGGCCTACACCTACCGGGTGGGCGACGCGAAAAAGAACGTGTGGAGCGCCCCCTGCTCCTTTGTGACCGACGATATGGACAACGCCTTTTCCTTCATCACCATAGCCGACGTGCAGGCCAGCTCCGACGAGAACTTCGCCCACGCCGCCCTCACGCTGAAGGGCGCCCTCAAAACGCTGCCCGAGGCGGAATTCATTGCGAACCTCGGCGACTACGTGAACGACAATACCAACGACGAATGGGACTGGTACTTCTCCAATTTCGCCTTCGCCAACAACAAGGTGACCGGCGTGCCGGTGGCGGGCAACCACGACGGCAACATCACCAACAAGCTGAACACCTTCAACTTCACCAACACCTTCTGCCTCGACGAATCCGATAACAAGTCCCTTGAGGGCGTATATTATTCCTTCGATTACGGCAACGCCCATTTCGCCGTGCTGAACACCAACGATATGTACCCCATGAGCCAGGCCCAGCGCAACTGGCTGAAGAACGACATGGGCAATTCCCCCGCCCGGTGGAAGATATTGATGATGCACCGCTCGCTTTACTCCGCAGGCAAGAACATCAACAAGCCCGATACCATCATCATGCGCGACGTGCTCTTGCCCATCATTGACGAGCTGGGCATCGACCTGGTGCTCTCGGGCCACGACCACATGTATATGCGCACCGCGCAGGTGAAGGGCGACGCGCGCGTGGAAGGCGTGGAATACGTGACCGAGTATTTCAACGGCGAAGAAACCACCTTCGCGCTGGACCCTGACGGCACCACCTATATCATCCCCTCCACGGCGGGCACCAAGCGCTACGCGGTGAACGACGACGCCATCGACCCCATCCACGCGCTGGCCGAGGTGGAGTTCTCCACCCGCGAGAGGGGCGGCTGCTTCGCCACCACCGTGATCGACGGCGGCAAGCTGGTGTTCAAGGCCTACCTTGTGGACGACGAAACGCAGGAGATCAGCCTCGTGGACGAATACGCTATCATGAAGACCGACGAAAACGTGTGGAGCGCCCACGACCACGACCAGAGCGCCTTCGCCACCGTATACGCCTCGGTGTTCAATTTCATCACCGCGCTGGTAAAAATGCTGGTTTCCTACGTGAAGCTGCTCATGCAGGTCACGAAATAAGCAGTCAGTAGTCAGAAGTCACTCAACTTTCCCACACTGAAAAAGTCAATGAATCCTTAAGCAGCAAGGGATTTTGTTGACAAAAATATAAAACATGGTTTCAATTTGCTGTTCCGTTAAGACCAATTCGTTTCTCGTTTCAACGAGGAAAGCATTGAGCAGGATCATCAATGCCTCAAGGAAGGTCATATCCTTCAATTCGTCACACACAAGATAGAACAATTCCCCGCAGGTTCTCGGATCTGTTGTCGCTCGTGCTTCACAGGTGAGCATAATATATCGCAGATACACGATTGCTGTCTGCGCATAGATGGATTCAAAGCTGCGTCCCTGTGATTCGGTGTCAAGGTGAAGGAAATGCTTTGACGTTTTGAACATCACTTCGATGTTCCAGCGTTTTCCGTAAATGCGGATAATTTCTTCATCACTTAATCCGAGGTCCGTCGATAAAAGCGCCACCCATTTATCTTCATTCTTTGTTCGCAGAAATATGACCTTTACGTTTTGTGTCTTTTCATCCTTGTGGATTTGCACTTTTACGGAAGAAATAACTTCCCCGCGCCTGTTGTGCGGAACAGCTTCATACAACGATTTCAGCTCATAATTCCTGCCCTTGTATTTGTAATAGATGTGGTGCATGTGTTTGAGCATACAGATCACGTCCGCGCCTTGTTTGCTGGCAGGTATGATGACGCCAGGGAACGCGAACCAGCTGTCAAACAGCAGATACCGGACCTTCAGTTTCTTCAGGTCGATGCCTTTCAGCAGATCAAACATGGCTTCCACCGGATTCTGCCGGGCCATACGGCGCAGGTGGTAACCTCTTGTTCGTTTGTCCATATCGTCAGGCAGCTTGTTCACGGTCATTTTCTCGCTGGTCGATGCCAGATGCCGGAAACAAAGCGGGATCGTTGTATTTCCGTCGCTCCATGCAAGCGTCAGCAGTTTGAAGCCTTTGATATATTTGCCGGTGGTGTGATCGTAAACCTTGGAAAGCATATCCACTTTCTTGCTGCGACTGCGGTTATACAGCGTGTCGTCTACGATCAGAACGTTCTCCCGTGTTTCCGACGTCAACGGAATGATGGTCAGAATCGCCTGCATCGCGATCCGGAAAACCAGCTTGCACCAGTCATAAACGGGAGAATTCAGAAAACGGTAGACGGTGTTTTTGCTCATCCCCGGTTTCGGATCCATCGTGTATGATCTGTACAGATTTTTGTTGGTAAAGACCAATTCAAACAGATATCTGAGCAGTTCAACCGGCTTTATGCCCTTTTCTTTGTAGAAGTTAGCGGAAGAAAGCGCTTTTCCTATTTGAAATTTTCTGAAAAAATTTGAAATCGTCCCATTTTTCGCTTGCTCTTCATAGTATTGTTCTGTTATAATAGTATTCACAGACAACGGCTCCTTTTTGTTTTGGTTTGGCTCGAAACTATTATAACATATTTGGAGTCTGTTGTCTGTATTTTTATTGCCTTTCTCCCTTGTTTTTCAAGGCTTTATGCCTGATTCTTAAGTGGGAAAGTTGAGGAAGTCAGTAGTCAGAAGTCAGAATTAAGAAGTCAGAAGGCTGAAGAAGGAAGTCGGTTGACGGAAAGGCTGCCGGGTCCGTAAGGATCGGCAGCCGGTCGTTTTACACGGCTACGAAATATATACGACGATACAAAGGAGAAATGCGTTTTATGGGCATGCTGCTTTCGCTGTTCAAGGGAATCCTGTCGGAATCCGGCAGGGTGCAGCCCACCGTAAAAGAGAAACAGGCCGAAACGGACGCGCTGCGCAAACTCTGGCGGCGCGGACAGGGCGCGCCCGTAAACGGGATCGCCATTGATTACAGCTTTTATTCCCCTGTGGAACACGGCGCGGATCCCGCGAAAAAATATCCCCTCGTGATCATTATGGCGGGGGCGCTGGAGGGCGTGGTGCCTGGCTTTGAGCTCACGGCGAACGCGCTCGCCTACTGGACCGCGCCCCATATCCAGCAGCGGTTCCCCAACGGCGGGGCGTATCTGCTGATCGGCCGCGCCCCGGAGGAGAAAAAGCTGTATTGGGATTCCACAAAGCTCACGGCGCCCTTCAAGGCGGCCATCGACGGCTTTATTGCGGCGAACGAAAACGTGGACACGCAAAGGATCTATTCCATCGGCTGGTGCCTCGGCGGCACGGGATCGCTGAATCTGGCCGCCGGTTACCCCGGCTTTTTCGCGGCGGCGATCGTGATCACGCCCAGCCGCCCCTTTTCGCACACCGAAGCCCGTCGGCTCGCAAACACCCCCTTCTGGCTGATGGGCTGCAAGGCCGATAACTACGTTTCTTACCGGGGCATCGTGCAAAAGAGCCAAAGGCGGCTGAACCGCTGCGCAAAGGACCCGGCGCATAAGCTGCTCACTTCCTGCGAAAACGCCCCGGACGTATTTCTTGCCGAGGTGATCACCTTCATACAGAACCACGATATGTGGGATACGCTCGCCGAGGATATGCGCCCCGACAAGCCGACGCTGACGGGGCTTGTAACGGAAAACGGCGCGGGCAACGCGGTGGAAACGCCGCAGGCGGTCAAGTGGCTCACGTCCTTTACCGCGCCGCCGCAGGCGGAGCCCTTCACGCCCTGCAAAAGGGACCTTGCCGTGCGCCTGTACGAGCGCTTTGAGGCGCCGAGAAGAGCGAATCTGCTGCTGGCGCTGCTGCACGTGCTGGACCGGCGCGGGTTCATCGATCTTTATCCCAAAAAGAAGAAAAAGAAAAAAAATCCGTAAAGAGAAAACCGGCCGCGGTCCCGAAGGAACCGCGGTCGGTCGTTTTTTATTTTGTTGGGATCCTGCGTTACAGCACCTTTGATAAAAATTCCTTTGCCCGGTCGGTTTTGGGGTTGGCAAAGAATGCTGCAGGCGGGGCCTCTTCCAAAATCTGCCCCTCGTCCATAAACAGCAGGCGGGTGCCCACCTCGCGGGCAAAGCCCATTTCGTGGGTGACCACCACCATGGTCATGCCGGAATGCGCCAGCTCCTTGATCACGTCCAGCACCTCCCCTACCATTTCGGGATCCAGGGCGGAGGTGGGCTCGTCGAACAGCATGATCTCGGGGTCCATGGCCAGCGCGCGCACGATGGCGATGCGCTGCTTCTGCCCGCCGGAGAGGGTGGAGGGGTACACGTTCGCCTTATCCCTGAGGCCGATGCGCTCCAATAGCTGGTAGGCGCGTTCCTCGGCCTCGGTCTTCGATTTGCCCTTGAGCTTCATGGGGGCGAGGGTGATGTTATCGAGCACCGTGAGGTTGGCGAACAGGTTGAACTGCTGAAACACCATGCCGATGCGCTGCCGCACCAGGTTGATATCCATGGCGTGTTCCTTATAGAGGGTCTTCATCAGCTTTTTATACGCGGCGCCCTCGTGCTTTTCGTGCAGCAGGTCTTCTTTTTTGATCTTTGCGATCAGCGCCTCGTCCGTTTCGCCCGTGGAGGCCTTCAGCTTTTGAAACGTGTTCGAGGCCATGATCACGTCCGGGTGCAGGTAGGGGTCGATGGGGGTCACGAGGTCGTCGTCCACCCACACCTCGCCGTAGGTGGGGGCCTCCAGCAGATTCATGCAGCGCAGAAACGTACTCTTTCCGCTGCCGGAGGGGCCGATGATCACGATCTTTTCGCCCTTTTCGATTTCGCACGAAACGCCCTTGAGCACACGAAGGCTGCCGAAATCCTTGTAAATGTTTTTAACGCTTATCACCTGCGCGCAGCCTCCTTTCCATGATTTTGATCAGGCCCGAAATACCCAGCACCAGCACGATGTAGATGAGCGCCATCGAAAGATAGGGCACCATAAACTCGTAGTTCGCGCTGCCGATGTAGTTGAAGGCCGAATACAGGTCCACCGCGCCCACGAAGCTGACGATGGAGGTCTCTTTGATGAGGGTGATGAACTCGTTGCCGATGGTGGGCAGAATGTTCTTCACCGCCTGCGGCACCACGATGCGCATCATGGTGGAGGCAAAGCTGAGCCCCAGCGCGCGGCCGGCCTCCGTTTGGCCGATATCCACGCTGAGCAGCCCCGAGCGCATGATCTCAGAAACGTACGCGCCGGAGTTGAGGCCGAAGATGAGCACGCACACCGCCAGCGACGAGAGCTTGATATTCAATAGCGGCAGCAGCACGAAATAGCCGATGAGCAGCTGCGCCACCATGGGCGTGCCCCGGAAGAACGCTACGTACACCGCGGCGATCTTATCGAGCGCCTTTACGAGCTTGTTTGTTTTGGGCACCACGCGGATCACGGCGATCAGGGTGCCGATCACGATGCCGATCACAAGGCCCAGCACGGCGATGATCACCGTGTTTTTAAGGCCCGTGAGCACACGCCGGTAGGCGCCCTTCTCGAACATGGACACCCAGAATTTACTGAGTTTTGCGTTGAAATTCATTGGATCCCTTCTTTTGCGAAAGCGACGTTATGAAAAAGAGGAACCGAAAGAGGCGCAATCCCGTTTCTCTCGGTCCACTTTTTCTTTGGAGGTTTATTGGAACCGCGCCGCCGGCGGCAAAAGCAACGTTTGACCGGCAGGCGCGTTTTCAGGCTCAGTTGGCGGCGTTCACGGAAGCGGCGATGCTCTTGGCGGGCGCTTCGTCGATGATCACGTACTGCACGTTGCCGTTCACCATATCGCTCACGGCCAGCGCGCCGGAATCGTAGGCCTTGCAGGCGGCGGTGAGGCCGTCGAAGCCCCAATCCTCGTCGCCTTCCACGTAGAACTGGCCGGTGGTGCCCTTCTGCACGCCGATGGTCACGTCGGCGCCGAAGCCCTTCAGCACGGCTTCCACGTCTTCAAGGGTGGCGCAGGCGTCAAAGGCGGTGTCGTCCGCGGGGGCGATGATGATCTGAGAGGCGGTGTAGTAGGAATCGGTGAAGTCCACGAACTCTTTACGGCTCTCGTTGATGGTGATGCCGGAGGCGGTGATGTCGGCATAACCGGCGTCCACGGTGGAGAACACGGAAGCGAATTCCACGTTCTTGATCACAAGCTCTTTGCCGAGGGATTCGGCAAGGCCGGCCATGATCTCGATATCGATGCCGGTGTAGGCGTCGCCTTCGGTGGCCTCAAAGGGCGGGAACGCGGCGTTGGTGGCAACGATGAGCTGATCCTTGGAGGCGTCCTCTTCGGCGCTGGCGATCACGGCGGGCTCGCCGTTTTCGGAGAAGTATTTGGCAACGATGGCGTCCAGCGTGCCGTCCGCCTTGATCTGGGCGATGTAGGCGTTGGTCTTCTCGAGCAGCTCGGGCTGATCCTTGCTCACGCCGAAGGCGTAGAGCTCGTCGGTAAGGGAGATATCGATGGTTTTCACCTTGGCGGCAGCGGCGGTGTCGTCGGCTGCGGTGGTATCATCGGCGGTGGCCGCGGTGGTATCGGGCGCGGTGGTGGGATCCTCGGTTTTGCCGCAGGCGGCAAATACAACGGCGATCATGGAAAGCGCAAGAATAACAGCAAGTACCTTTTTCATTTTCATTTCCTTCTTTCTTCAAAGTGATTGTATTCTAATGCAATTAAATTCATTTGTCAAGGG
>CAMVBR010000030.1 GCA_947165755.1 uncultured Clostridia bacterium | reverse complement strand
TTACCTCTTCACTTTGGAATTTATCGCATCGAGCGATAAATTCCAATTTACCATCAATCGAAAGGATCAAATATATGGAACTTACCGAACGTTTTCTTACCTACGTTGCTTTTCCCACCGCGTCGGATGAGGATTCCGCCGCCACGCCCTCCACGGCGCGGCAGCTCAAGCTGGCGGCGCATTTAGCCGACGAGCTCAAAGGCCTCGGCCTGCGGGTGACCTTTGACGAGGCCGCGGGCTGCGTATACGGCTGCCTGCCCGCCAACGACGGCTCGAACGCCGCCATCGGCTTTATTTCGCACATGGATACCTCCCCCTCCGCCCCGGGCGAGAATATCAGTCCTCGTGTTTTTCTTTATGAGGGCGGCGATATCGAGCTCGGCCACGGCGTGACCACCGCCGAAAAGGAATTTCCGAACCTGAAGGATTATATCGGCAAGCGGCTGATCGTGACCGACGGCGCTACCCTTCTGGGCGCGGACGACAAGGCCGGTGTGGCGGAGATCGTGACCATGCTGGAGTACCTTGTGACCCACCCCGAGGTGAAGCACAAGACCGTGGCCGTAGCCTTTACGCCCGACGAAGAGGTGGGGCGCGGCACCGACAATTTCGACCTGAACGCCTTTGCCGCCAAGGAGGCCTACACCGTGGACGGCGGCGCGCTGGGTGAGATCGAATACGAATGCTTCAACGCCGCAGCGGCGAAGATCACCGTAAAGGGCGTGAACATCCACCCCGGCTCGGCCAAGAACAAAATGAAAAACGCCGCCCTGATGGCAGCGGAATTCGTCTCGCGTATGCCCGCCGCCGAAACGCCCGCCCACACCGAGGGCTACGAGGGCTTTTACCACCTGTGCGAGCTGAAGGGCGACGAGATGGGGGCCGTTATAAAATATATCATCCGCGACCACGACCGCGCCCGCTTCGAGGCCCGCAAGGCCTTTATGGAAGAAACCGTGCGCTATATGAACACCGTGACCGGCGGCTGCTTTACGCTGGAAATGAAGGATTCTTACTACAATATGCGCGAGCTGATCGAGGACGGCCACATGGACCTGGTGGAGAACGCGAAGGCCGCCATGCTGGCGCACGGGGTCACGCCCAAAATCGTGGCCATCCGCGGCGGCACCGACGGCGCCATGCTCACCTACAAGGGCCTGCCCTGCCCCAACCTTTCGGTGGGCGGCGAAAACTTCCACGGCGTGCACGAATTCGCCTGCGTGGAGGATATGGAGGCTATGGTAAAGGTGCTTGTAACTCTGACGAAATAAGCAGTCAGTAGTCAGTAGTCAGAAGTCAGAGGTCAGAAGTCAGAAAAAACGCCCGCGAGGGCGTTTTTTGCTCTTCATAGTAAGCTGCAAGCTACAAGCTGCAATTTACCCTTTTCTCAAAAAAGAAAAAAGCCAGCAGTCACTTTTCTGACTACTGACTTCTGGCTACTGACTTCTGACTACTGACTTCTGACTACTGACTTCTGATCAATCGTCGTATCCGTTCGGATTTTTCTTCTGCCAATTCCAGGTATCGCGGCAGGCGTCGAAGGCGTTGAGCTCCGCCTTCCAGCCGAGCACGGTGTTGGCCTTGGTCACGTCCGCGTAGGAGGCATCGATATCGCCGGGGCGGCGGGGCGCGATCACGTAGGGGATCTTAACGCCGCTGGCCTGCTCGAAGGCGGTGATGAGCTCCAGCACGGAAACGCCGTTGCCGGTGCCGAGATTATAGATCTCGCAGCCCTTGACGCTCAGAGCGCGGTCGCAGGCGTACAGATGGCCCTTGGCAAGGTCCACCACGTGGATATAGTCGCGCACGCCGGTGCCGTCGGGCGTATTATAGTCGTTGCCGAACACGCTGAGCTTTTCCCGCTTGCCCACGGCCACCTGCGCGATATAGGGCATGAGGTTATTGGGGATACCGTTGGGCGCTTCGCCGATGAGGCCGCTGGCATGGGCGCCGATGGGGTTGAAATAGCGCAGCAGGCAAACGCTCCATTCGGGATCGGCCTTTACGAGATCCTGCAGGATGATCTCAATGAAATACTTGGTGGTGCCGTAGGGATTGGTGGTGCCGCCGGTTTTCATATCCTCGCGGAAGGGCACGGGGTTTTCGCTGCCGTACACGGTGGCGGAGGAGGAAAACACGATGGTTTTGACGCCCGCCTTTTTCATGGATTTCAGGAGGGTGACGGTGCCGCCCACGTTGTTGTCGTAGTATTCCACGGGCATACGGCAGGATTCGCCCACCGCCTTGAGGCCCGCAAAATGGATGACAGCGTCTATTTTATGCGCGGCGAATACCTCGTCCAGCTTCGCTTCGTCGCGGATATCGCACTCGATGAGGGGGAAATCCTTGCCGGTGATGGTCTTCACGCGCTCGTATACCTTGGGAGAGGCGTTGGAAAAGTTATCGATCACAACGATATCCCTGCCAGCGCTCAGCATTTCCACGCAGGTGTGGGAACCGATAAAACCGGCGCCGCCGGTGATGAGAATGGACATGTTTGAACTCCTTTGCAACAGATAATTGTTATTTTTTTATATTTCCGGGCAGCACGAACCCGAAGTGGGTCTCGGCCAGCTCGCGCTCGGTGAGATTGAAGTAATCGTGCCGTTCGTCGCCGCCCACGGGATCGTCCCACGTGACGTCCAGATACACCCATTCGCCGTAGAGCGCCACCGCGTTCCACGCGTGGGGGATCTGGGTTTCCCCTTCTTTGGCTGTGCCGCTCACCACGGCGCTGGGCTGCCCCGCGAGATCGAACAGCAGCTTTGCCGCCGCCGTATACCCGGCGCACACCGCGGTGCCGCGAATCAGCGCGCCGTAGGCGGTTTCGGCATAGGCGCCCTCGCCGTAATCGCTCAGCTCGCAGATGGCGTCGTGCAGATAGAGCTCACGGGCTTCGGCGTCCCCCGCGGGGGCGGCGGCCACGATCTGCCTGCCCTTTTCAATCAGGGCGCGGGCCATGGCGTCCGCACTGCCGGCGCTTACGGTATACACGGGAAACAGCACGGTGCCGGCGTTCGTCTGGCAATAGGAATATTCGGTGCCTGCGCACAGGATCTGCGGATTTTCGAGCCGAACGGCCTCAAGCACCTGCGAAAGCGCAGTTTCAGTGAGCTTGGGAAGCAAAATTTTTTCGTCGTGGTTTACGAACCCGTTATACACCGTTCGGTACGCCTGCCGCAGCACCGGCGGGAAGGAGGCGTAATACATACGGCAAACGTTATAATCCACGTATTCCGGTTCGCGGAACGCCGCGCCTGCCCCGGGAGACAACTCACTGAGGCCGCCCAAAAGCAGCCTGATACCCTGCCCCGCGCAGCTCCCCAGCAGCACGAGCGCAAGCACGATCGAAAGGATCCCCAAAAACTTTCTCTTCATCTATATCTACCCGTAAAAGGATTATTATCTGACTACTGACTACTGACTACTGACTACTGACTCAACTGATCACCGAGATCTCGGGCGACCGTTCCAAGAACGAGGCCAGACGCGGCGCGTAGGTGGCGTAGTCGAAGGCGGTGATATTGCCGTCCACCTGATTGACAAGCTCGGTAAAGAAGCGCTCGCCCTTTTCCAGCGTTTGCGGCGTGAGGCAGGTTTTCAGCACCGCGGCCACGCCTGCGGCCTGAAACGACAGCGCGTCGTCACCCTCATACCCCAACTTCATCACCGACACAAGCGCATCGGAATTCATGGAGTGGGTGCCCTTGCCGAACTGATACCGGATGGCGTCCACGCTGAAATCCACGGGATTCGGCACGTATACGTCCACGTTGCCGAAGCCCTGTACGATTTTTTTGAAATTGGCTTCGCTCACGCTCACCCAGCGGTGGATGGGCACGTATTTTTCGCCGATGGCCCGCGCCACCTCGGCGGCGCCGAAGTTATGAAACAGCTCGGCGATGCGGACAGAGGCGTTTCCGGTTTCCAACCGGAGCTCCGGCGATACGGGCTTTACCCGGATGCTGTTTTCAGCGGCGGAAAACGACAGGATCTCACAGAAGGTGACGCGCTTCTCTTCGCTGCACAGCAGCAGGATATTGACGGCGTCGGCGTCGGAAAACGGGGCGGCGAAGGCGGCGGTTTCGGGCGCTTCGGCCGTGGTTTCCTCCGTAGGCGCGTCGGCGGCCCCGAGGAACTTTTCAAAATCGAAATCGTTCACGGCCATCACCGCGGTAAAAACGACCGCGCCTAAAACGAACACCGCAACGATCACGGCGATCACCCGGCGGGCCGCCCGTTTTTCGTTGGACCGGTCGCGGTTAAAATCGATTTGCTTAGCGTTCTTCATATCGCGCCCCTACTCATTGATCATACTATATATTGTATATTATCCCTTTCAAAAAAACAAGTATCAGGCGTATTCTTTTAAAAAAAATTACGCCCCGAAATCGAGAAAAAATTAGGCATTTTGACAGATAAAAAAAGATTGACAAGCAAAGGGCTTTATGGTATGATACATAAGCCGCATGTTTCGGGCGGACGTAGTATGTCCGAAAAAGGGGGTCCCCTGCCCGGCGCAGCGAGTCTTATAAAGGAGAAACGAACATGTACGCAATCATTGAAACCGGCGGAAAGCAGTATAAGGTGCAGGCCGGCGATACGGTTTACGTGGAGCTGCTCAAGGCTGAGGCCGAGGACGAGATCACCATTAACACCGTAGTAGCCCTCGGCGCCGACGACGGCATCAAGGTGGGCGCTCCCTACGTGGAAGGCGCGAGCGTTACGGCGAAGGTCGTGAAGAACGGCAAGGCAAAGAAGATCACCGTTATGACCTACAAGCCCAAGAAGAACGAAAAGAGAAAGCTCGGCCACAGACAGCCCTACACAAAGCTTGAGATCACCGCGATCAACGCATGATCAGAGCGGGCTTCCGGTATCCGCACCCGGGCGCGGCGCGTTTCACTATTAAAGGGCACGCGGGGTTTGCCGAAGCAGGCAGCGATATCGTTTGCGCGGCAGTATCCTCGGCGGCATATCTGGCCGCCAACACCGTAACCGAGATCTTGGGCGTGCAGGCCGCAGCCGAAGATAAAAACGGATACATGAACTTCGAATTTTCAGGCAGCGAGGAAGCTGCCCGCATCGTAAAGGGGCTGGAGCTGCATCTTACCATGCTGGCCGAACAGTACCCCGGATGCATCAAAATCTCAACGGAGGTGTAACGAATGCTTAAATTAAACATTCAGCTTTTTGCGCATAAAAAAGGTATGGGCTCCACCCGTAACGGCCGTGACTCCGAATCCAAGCGTCTTGGCACCAAGAGAAGCGACGGTCAGCGCGTGAACGCCGGCACCATCATCGTGCGCCAGCGCGGCACCCACATCCACCCCGGCAACAACGTGGGCAAGGGTTCCGACGATACGCTGTTCGCTCTGATCGACGGCACCGTCAAATTTGAGCGCATGGGCAAGGATCGCAAAAAGGTCAGCGTTTACGCTGCCGAATAAGCGACACAAAAAAGAACAGAAGATCCGTCTTGCAGAAAGGCGGATCTTTTTTTTCGTTCTTATTTGAAATACATATACACCTGGCATTTGATCATGCCGTTGTAGAGCT
Organism: uncultured Clostridia bacterium; assembly: GCA_947165755.1. Lineage (GTDB taxonomy): Bacteria > Bacillota > Clostridia > Oscillospirales > Acutalibacteraceae > RUG806. The sequence goes on along the minus strand of CAMVBR010000030.1, from coordinate 8,157 downwards.
TGCGGCGTTTATCGGCCTTGCGCCCGAAGCTCTTTTCAAAGTCCTCGTCCGCGGTGATGATATAGTAGCTGCGGCCGTGGGCGGGAGTGAAGCGCCTGCCCAGCGTGCGGCAGATCGCCTGCGCCTCGCCGAGATCGCCGAGCCGCTCGCCGTAGGGCGGGTTCACGATCACGGTGGCCTTCTCGGTGACCGGGGCAAAGTCCTTCACGTCCTTGCGCTCGAAGGTGATATACTCGGCCACGCCGGCGCGGCGGGCGTTCTCTTTGGCAATGGCAAGGGCCTCGGGGTCGATATCGCTGCCGTAGGCGTGAAAATCCACATCGACCTTCTGCAGGGCTCTCGCCTGCGCGCGCTCCGCTTCCCACACCTCGGGCGGCGCCTGACGCCAGCGCTCGGCAACGAACCGGCGGTTGAGTCCGGGGGCGATATTCAGCGCCATGAGCGCGCCTTCGATGAGGATGGTGCCCGAGCCGCACATGGGATCGTAGAGCGTGTGGTAGTGCCTGAGGTGCGCCAGATTGCACAGCGCCGCGGCCAGCGTCTCCTTGAGCGGGGCGGCGTTCGCCTCGGGCCGGTAGCCGCGCTTATGCAGCCCCCTGCCGGAGGTATCGATGGTGAGATACGCCACGTTTTTCATAATGGAAAACTGGATCTGATACATGGCGCCACTCTCCTCGAACCACGGGACGTTGTAGGTCTCCTTCAGGCGCTCCACCACCGCTTTTTTGATGATGGACTGGCAATCGGACACGCTGAACAGATCCGAATTGAGCGAGTAGCCCTTTACGGGGAATTTATCTTTTTTGCCGATCCACTGTTCCCAGGGCAGCTTTTTCGTGCCCTGAAACAGTTCCTCGAAGCTGTGCGCCTCAAAGGCGCCCACCACTACGAGGATGCGCTCCGCATAGCGGGAGCGGATGTTGGCGCGGGCCAAGGTGTGTTCGTCGCCGCTGAAAAAAACGCGGCCGTTTTCGGCGCGCACGTCCTGCGCGTCCATTTGCCGAAGCTCGTCGGCGATCAGTCCCTCCAGCCCCAACAGGCACGGGACGCAGAATTCGATGTTCATAACGGTTCCTTTTTTGTGATTTATTGATTCAAATTTCAGTTTAGCGCACAGCGCTAAACTGAAATTTGCGCCGTTTGCTGTTCGCCGTTCGCCGTTCGCGTTTGATCCTTCGGCGAAGAGGCGAACAAATGTTTGTTGCTGTTTGATGGTTGTTTATTGTTGATATTTCAAGGAAATGGCTGCTCACAGATAGAACTCGCCATATTGCGAAAAGGTTGGGTTTCGATGCGAACGGCAAACGGCGAACGGCGAACGGCTGTCGCGCCTCCGGCGCGATAAACTGCAATTAACCAGCCTCTACTACTCCGTCTCTCTTCTCCATAAACTCCCTGAGCTTCGCCTTAATCTCGGGGCGGTCGAGGGTATAGAACAGCATGGGGATCATGGTGAGGCCCACGCAAATGCCTGGCAGCAGCCAGTAGGCGGCGGTGACGGTGTAGGTCATTTTGGGGGTGATGGCCTCGATCGCCTGATCGGCCTTATAGCCCGAAAGCCCCACGATGAAGATGCCGCCCGCCACGCTCAGGGCGTTGGCCAGCTTGACCGAAAGGGTGAGCACGGAATACTGCAGCCCCTCGGTGCGCTTGCCCGTGGTCATTTCGCGGTAGTCCACCGAATCGGAGAGCATGACCAGCGGCGCGTAGCCGTGGGTGCCGAACATGAGGCTGATCACGAACTGGCCAATGAAGATGCCCCAGAAGGAGCGGCAGAAATCGGGGCCGAACACGAACAGCAGATAATATGCGGTGCTCATCACGAGGCCGTAAACGCCGAAGATCATGAAGGTTTTCTTCACGCCCAGCTTTTTGGCGACGATGGGGGCGATCATGATGCCGATGAACGAGGTGACCGAGGAGCCGATGCCCAGCGCAAGCTGCAAATTCTCGCCGGCAAATTCGATCACGTTGCCGAACAGGGTGATGGAGAAGCCCTCCTTGAACACCACGGCGGCGGTCTGCACGCCGATGTTCACCGCAAGGTTCCGGCCGAAGCCCACGATGTTGATCAAAAAGATGATGAGCAGGGGCTTATTGGAGACCAGCTCTTTGAACATGGCCTTCAGGCTCATTTTCTGCGGCTCGCTCTTGACCACCTCTTTGGTGGAGGCAAGCATCAGCACGGCGAACAGCAGCGCCAGCGCGCACACCGTTACGGCGGTGATGAGGTACTCTTTTTTGGTGATCTCGGGCGAGCCGGTGATCATGCACACGATGGGCACAACGATGCCGGGCACGATGAGACCCACCGATTTGAGCATATTCGAGATGCCCGCCGCGCTGTTCTTTTCTTCCGCCGAAGGGCTGAGCACCGCGAGCATGCCCTGGCTGGGGATATCCACAAAGCTCATCAGTATGTTCCACAGCACGGTGGTGAGCGTGATATAAACGTATTTCACAACGTCGTTGGGGAACGGGATGAACAGGAACATCACCAGCGTGATCACGGCAAAGGGCAGCATGCCGATGGCCACGAAGGGCTTCATTTTGCCGGATCTGAAGTGCGACGCGTCGATGAGGCGGCCGATCACCGGGTCCGCAAAGGAGCTGATCACCTTGGCCAGCAGAATGATCACGGCGCAGATCATCAGATCCGCGTTCAGCACGCGGGAATAGAACTGCGACTGGTAGGTGTTGATATAGCCCACCAGCATCTGGATGCCGAAGATGCCGATGCCGTAGCTCAGCATTTTACCGAAGGTGAGGGTTTTCGCGGGAGATTCCGTTTTGGTTTTGATTTTCGCCATAACTGCGCCCTCCTATGGAAAGATAGTAATACTTTACCACAGTCGCGCCGTTTTTGCAATGAAATCAAAATATATAAAAGTATATAAAAATAGCATTCATTTTTTGTGCGGAATTTTGCTTGCATTTTTCCTGAAATCGGCTATAATTATAAAATATATTTATAGTAATTTGAAGGGATCATGCGAAATGCTTATAGCCGGCTGCATTGCGTGCGCGCTGGGGGCGCTGGAGTTTTTTATAAATACGAAGCTGTTCCCCGCTGTGTTTGCCGCGGACTATAAAAGGGTGCTGCTGCTCCTTTTGGCAAAGCTCTCGATCTACAGCGCGGGCATTGCGCTGCTGCTCTCGTTTTTCAAGGCGTATGCCGTGGGCGCGGCCGTCGGCTTCGGCGCGGGATTCCTGATCTACCTCATCATCTACGGCGTAACGTCGCTGTCTAAAAAAGACGGGTGATAAAATGGATACGAAACAAATCATAATGGCGGCGGTCGGCGCGGTGGCGCTCTCGGCGTTCCTCGTGGGCTACGTGCTCACCTCCCGCGCGCTGCCGAAAAACCCAACGAAAAAACAGAAACGGCCGAAAACACTGTGCTTTGTGGGGCTGCTGATCTCTGCGTGGTTCCTTGTGGGCACGTTCATTACGGCCTTTTCGGGCAAAAAAGGGCATCTGGCCATTGAATTCGAGATGTTCAGCGAGCGGGTGGACCTGTTCGGGTTCTCCATAGCAAAAACCACGATCACCGGCGCGGGGGTGCTCCTTGCGCTGATCCTGCTCCTGGCGCTGGTACGCATCTTCATCATACCGAAATTCAACGTGGAAACGCCCGGCTCGGCGCAGAGCGCGCTGGAAATGGCGGTGGAATTCGTGGATAACACGGTGAGAAACGCCACCGGGGAATTTCCGATGAAGAGCCTGCCGCCCTTTATGCTCACCATTGCCCTGTATATGTTCGGCTGCGCGCTCTCGGAGCTGTTCGGGCTGAGAGCCCCCACGTCGGACCTGACCTTTACCTTCGCGCTGGGCCTTTGCACCTTCTTTTTGCTGAACTACTACGGCATACGGAAGAACGGCGTGCTGGGCAGGCTCAAGAACATGGGCGGCGCGGTGCCGGCCATGCGCCCGGTGATGATCCCGCTGAAGGCCGTGAGCGATATCTCGGTGCCCGTTTCGCTGGCGGCCCGTCTTTACGGCAACATGGTGGGCGGACTCTTGGTAATGGACCTGCTCAAGGGCGTGCTCGGCGGCTACGGCTCGGGCATTCCCGCCGTGGCGGGGCTGTGGTTCAACCTGATCCACCCCGGCTTGCAGATCTATATTTTCGTTACCCTTTCGCTTACGTTCATCGACGAAGCGATGGAGCTGGAAGAGACGCCGAAAAAAGAGAAAAAACCGAAAAAAGCAAAAAGATCCGAAGCGTAACGCTTTCGGGTACGCATTTCATAAATAACACATTTTCATATCATTCAAGGAGGACGTTATGAATTTTATCGCTGCTGGTATCATTATGTTGGGCGCCGTACTCGGCGCAGGCTTCGGCATGTGCTACGCCACGAGCAAGGCCGTGGACGCCGCCGCCCGTCAGCCCGAGGCCGCAAGCAAGATCCAGACCATTCTGCTGCTGGGCTGCGCCCTGGCGGAATCCACCGCGATCTACGCCTTCGTGGTAGCGCTGCTGCTCGCCATGAAATAAGCCGGCCTACGGCACTTCAATCAACGAAAAGAGGTGGGATCTATGGGAGATCTGCTTTCCAAGGAAATGCTGGGTGATCTCATAATCAACATCATTAATATTCTGATCCTGTTCTTCGTAACGAAGGCGCTGCTCTATAAGCCCGTGAAAAAGGTGTTTGAAAAGCGCAAGGCCGAGCAGGGCAAGCTGCTGGAGGAAGCCGAGCAGCTCAAGGCCCACGCCATGGAGAAAAAGGAGCAGTACGACGCCCTGATGGCGGACAGCGCCGCGCTGCGCATCTCCACCATGGAGGACGCGAAAGCTCAGGCACAGGCAAAGGCGGAGGAGATTTTGGAGGCCGCCCGCAAGGAAGCGGCAGAGATCACCGGAACCACCCGCGCCAAGGCCGAAGCGGAGCGGGAAAAGATGCTCGCCGACGCGCGAGAGGAGCTGGGGGCCATCGCCGTGGAGCTTTCGGGCAAGATTCTGGGCCGAGAGGTCACGGACGCCGACAACCGCCGCATCATCGACAGCTTTTTCGGCGCGTAAGGAGTACGCCATGAGAACGTGTGTGATCACTGCGGCCTCCAACATGACGGACGCCACCTTCGGCGTGCTGTGCGATAAGGCCCGCGCAAAATTCGGGGAAGACATTCAGTTTCAGCGGATCGCCGACGACAGTGTGATCGGCGGCTTCATCATGGAGCTGGACGGCACGGTGTACGACCTGAGCATCAAAACGCAGCTCGATTTGATGAAGCAGAGAATGGTATACGAGGAGGGGCAGGAATGAACGAATCCATCAGCGCCTTTCTCAAAAAACGGCTGGACGAATACGCGTTCCGGCCGGTCACTTATAAAAAGGGCACGGTCGCCCGTTCCGCCGACGGCGTGGTTACGGTGACGTGCCTGCCCGAACGGCGCTACGGCGAGCTGCTGGAATTTGAAGGCGGCGTTTTCGGCATGGCGCTGGATCTGAGCGAGGAGAGCGTGGGCGCGGTACTGTTCGATACCGCCGAATCCGTAAGGGCAGGCACCGCCGTGCACGGCACCGGGGCCGTATTGGAGGTGCCCGTGGGCGATAACCTGCCGGGCCGCGTGATCGACCCCATCGGCCGCCCGCTGGACGGCAAGCCCCTCACCCCGCAGGAATACTACCCGGTGGAGCGCCCCGCGCCCGCCATCATCGACCGCCGCCCGGTGGATACGCCGCTGGAAACCGGCATTCTTGCCATCGACAGCATGATCCCCATCGGCCGCGGCCAGCGCGAGCTGATCATCGGCGACCGGCAGACGGGCAAAACCACCATCGCGCTGGACGCCATCATCAACCAAAAGGATAAAAACGTGCTGTGCGTATACTGCGCCATCGGCCAGAAGGCCAGCACCGTGGCCGGCGTGATCGAAACGCTGACCAAGGCCGGAGCCATGAAGTATACCGCCGTGGTATACGCGGGCGCATCCGACAGCCCCGCCATGCAGTACCTTGCCCCCTACGCGGCGGCCTCGGTGGCGGAATACTTCGCCGCCAAGGGCAGAGACGTGCTCGTGGTATACGACGACCTCTCGAAGCACGCCGTGGCCTACCGTATGATGAGCCTGCTGCTTCTGCGCCCGCCGGGAAGAGAAGCCTACCCGGGCGATATCTTCTACCTGCACTCCCGTTTATTGGAGCGCAGCGCCTGCCTTTCCAAAGAGAAGGGCGGCGGCAGCATCACCGCGCTGCCCATTGTGGAGACCATGGCGGGCAACATTTCCGCCTATATCCCCACCAACGTGATCTCGATCACCGACGGGCAGATCTTTTTGGAGAGCGGCCTGTTCCTTTCGGGCGTGCGCCCCGCCGTGAACACCGGCCTTTCGGTATCGCGCGTGGGCCGCGCGGCGCAGCACCCCGCCATGAAGGCCTTTTCCGGCACCCTGAGGATCGACCTTTCGCAGTACCGCGAGGCCGAGATCTTCACCCGCTTCGGCAGCGATCCCGATCCCGCCACCGCGCGGCTGCTCAAGCGCGGCTCCACGCTCGTGAACCTGCTCAAGCAGAACAAGAGCGCGCCCTATTCCCTGTTTGACGAGGTGAGCCTGCTGCTCGCCTACCGCGAAAACCTGTTTACCGAGCTGCCCGCCGGGCAGTTCAAAACGGAGATCCCGCGGTTTTTGGACTATATGCGGCGCGCCTGCCCCGATATCCTGCGGCAGATGAACCGCACGGGCAAGGCGACGGACGAGGACACGAACGACCTGACCACCGCCGTGAACGCCTATGAACCCGGGGGCGCGCTATGAGCGGTGCCTATAACGATATCAAGCAGCGCCTGCAGAGCGTGACCCAAACGCGGCAGATGACCAACGCCATGTATCTGCTTTCGGCGGCGCGGCTGAAAAAAACCATGCGCAGCATGGATTATACGTTGGATTACAACGAATCCCTCCGCCGCCTGATGACGGATATCCTCACCAAGGCGGAGGATAACAAGCTGCACCACATCTACCTTGAAAAATCCCCCAAGGGCACCGCGCTGTATTTGTGCGTGCTGGGCGATAAGGGGCTGTGCGGCGGCTACAACGCCGACGTGGCTGCGCTCACCCTCTCTAAGCTCGCCGAAAACCCGGCGGCGGGGGTATGCTGCTTCGGCCGCGTGGGCTACGACCTTTTGCGGCGCAAGGGCGTTACCCCAATGAAGGTATTCCCCGGCGCCACGATGCACCCGGAGTTTTCGCTGGCGGCGGAGATCTCGAAGGACCTGCTCGAAAAATACCTGACGGACGAATATAACGAGGTGTTTTTGATCTACACGCCCTTTTCGCGCAAGGGGAAATCAGAGCCCGTGTGCGCGCGTTTGCTGCCGCTGATGTCCGATGATTTTACCGATCTGGAGGAGAAGGCGCCGGCGGATATGCTCTACGCGCCGGACCCCGTCACCGTATTCGAGCACATCGTGCCGCTGTACTGCGCGTCGCTCCTGTATAACCTGCTGGTGCAGGCCGGGGCCAGCGAAAACAGCGCCCGCATGGAGGCCATGCAGAGCGCCTGCGACAACGCCGATACCATGATCGACAGCCTTTCCACCGAAATGAACGCGGTGCGGCAGCTCACCATCACCAACGAGATCACCGAGATCGCCGCGGCGGCGGAAGCGAGGAAGAAGAGCGGTCAGTAGTCAGAGGTCAGCAGTCAGTAGTCGGAGTTCCGAAAAGAGGAAAATGGTATGAGTGAACGTTTGACCGGTTCGATCGTGAAGATCTCCGGCCCCGTAATAGACGTAAGGTTCCCGGCGGGCAAGGAGCCGCCCATCAACGCCCTGCTAAGGGTAGACGACGCGGAGAAGTACGCCGAGGTCGCCGCCCACGAAGGCGGCGGCGTGGTGCGCAGCATCGCTCTGGACGCCACCGAGGGCCTTTACTGCGGCATGGCCGTTTCCACCGACGGCGAGGGCATCCGCGTGCCCGTAGGCAAAGAGATGCTGGGCCGCACCGTGGACGTGCTCGGCCGCCCCATCGACGGCAAGGGCGAGATCAGGGCCGCGAAATATCTGCCCATCCACCGCCACGCCCCCAGCCTGAGCGAGCAGCGCCCCTCCACCGAGATACTGGAAACCGGCATCAAGGTGATCGACCTGCTGGTGCCCTACGCCAAGGGCAGCAAGATCGGCCTGTTCGGCGGCGCGGGCGTGGG
>CAMVBR010000029.1 GCA_947165755.1 uncultured Clostridia bacterium | reverse complement strand
GACAAAACAAGCAATCCGGCTATGGGAAAGGAGCTTATCTTTTACCCGATTACAGAAATAACAAAGGAGAGTGACCTACATGGAACTGAAACAGCACACCACGGACGAAAAGACCGGTATCGACTACACACTTCACGGCGACTATTACCTGCCGGGTATTTCTTTACCTGCCGAAGAAGAAATACCAATCGGCGTATGGGGACGGCGGCACGCGATGTTCCTAAAAAAACATCAGCGCAGCGTTTACAATGAATTCCTTGTCAGCGGTAAACTGCAAACGTATCTCGCCCAGATCGACCGTGACGCGCAGGAGATGTTCGACCTGCTCGTCTATCAACTCGCCGAACAGGAAAGCGTGACCGAACAGCTAAAAGTTGAGAATCAAATGGAATGGGTTCAACGTATGAATTCAATCCGGAACCGCGCAACTGAAATCGTAAGCAATGAATTGATACTCGCATAAGGGGACGCCTCAGATATTCAGATTGAGTATCTGGGGCATTTTTTATTTGTAGCCATATTGTATTTCACGTTTCTCAATAAAATGATATAATCTACTTAACCGATTCCCACTTAGTGATACTATTAATGTGAAAGCGCTTTCAAAACAATAAGGGAGGTGAGGTTTTGGAGCAGCAAAAACTGAATAAGCTTGTGGAAGCAAATATGCACAAGATTTACGCATGGTGTAAGGCAAAGGTTTATCATCAACAGGACGCAGAAGATTTGGCCGCAGATATTATCTGTTCCATCATAAAATCCGGTGACAGGATCAAAAACGACGACGCATTTTATGGCTATATGTGGAAAATCGCCCGCAATTCACTTCTCTCATATATCAGTAATAAACGTCAGGCAGATTTGCCCTATGATGAAACGACAGTCGGCGTATATTGGCAGGAGACGGATCTTGATATGATCCGCAGAGAGCAGCTTGCGACTTTACGTCGGGAACTGTCGATACTATCCGGCAACTATCGAGAAGCGACCGTACAATACTATATTCACTCAAAAAGTTGTGCCGAAATCTCTTCCAACCTGCAAATCAGCGTTGAAATGGTAAAGTACTATCTGTTTCAATCGCGCAAAATTTTGAAAGAAGGTATTGAAATGTCTAGAAAATTCGGAGAAAAAAGCTATGCTCCCGGTATATTCCGTCCTGATTTTTGGGGAGGGAACAATTCGTATCGACATCTATTCAAGAGAAAACTTCCCGGCAATATTCTGCTTGCGGCATTCGGCGAACCTCTTTCATTATCGGAATTATCCGTTGAGCTTGGCGTTGCAGCCGTCTATCTGGAGGATGAAGTTAATATCCTCTGCGAGAATGAGCTTTTGAAAAAGACCGGTACCCGTTACCAGACAAATATTGTGATCATACCGGAGGATTTTGAGCTTAGCTTTTCGGAGAAAAGCGTGGCTGTCGTCAAGAAAGCGGCGTCGGAGCTGGAATCACGGTTTGCAGTTGCATTCACAGAACTGCAAACGTTATCATTCCATGGAAAGAGCAGTGATGAGAACACATTAAAATGGCAATTTCTCAATGTGGCACTGATGACTGCGCTGCTTGAGGCAGACGAGTTCGGGAAAGGCAGGTTCGGTCAATATCCGCAGCTTTCCAACGGTTCCTATGGTTTTGTTTACGGCTTTGATAACGACTTCGCTCATCACAAATTCAACGGCATATACGGAGATTATAAAAACGAAGACAACACGGCTATGGTATCCGTTGAAAACTACAGGATAATTGAAGACGTACAACATTTTATTCCATATGAGTGGACAAATGCTATGAATGCGCTGATTGATGCGATTCTCGAAAATGAAGCAGATGAGAAAAACGATGAACTGATCAGACTGATTTCAGAGGGCTATATTATCAGTGATCATGGGCATTTGTCCGCAAACTTTGCCGTATTTCCAGATGCTATGTTCTTCGGCAAGTTGAAGACGCTGCTCGCTCCTACGATTGAAACCGCGCGGGAGACCATGAAGGAAGTCTGTCTGCTTGCCGGAGATTCGCTGGCAACCTATATGCCGGAGCATCTGAAGGAGACTGCAAAGCAGATCGCCTATATCAAGTATCAGATGGACACAATGGCATATTTGCTTGAGCAGATGCTTGCGGACGGATCATTGGAAAAACCTGCTGATACAATTAAACCATGCATGTTTGGGCTTAGATTCAACACAGGAATTCCATCCACAACAGCTTAACCGAAATTGTAAACCATGAATTGATTTACGCATGATCATTGTCGCCCAGTGTACTTTTTATCGGTATGTTGGGTGGCATCTTGCTTTACTCTTTAATTAGTTTTCAAATATTCATTGATTATCGCAGTTACCGCTTGACACGGCAGAAGAATTGTGATATATCATTGACAAGGTGATATTATGCTTTCTTTCATTTATTCTGAACAGGACGCTGATCTGTAGCATCCGGGCGAATTCGTCCGGGTGCGAGTGAGGCGTGCCTGTGAGGAAATAATTGTTTATTCCGCATCGGCACATATGGTCGGTGCGGTTTTTTGTTTTGGGGGTGATCTTGTGCGGCAAACAGATCTTGCCGGGGCAGACGGCGCTTTTCTTCCCGAATTCATCATCAGAAAAGGAGAAAAAGCCATGAAAAGAATACAAATCAAAGAAATCAATCATCATATCAATGAGCAGGTTTTGATCGCGGGCTTCGTCGGCAGCGTGCGTGAAGGCAAGACGATGGTCTTCCTCGTTTTGCGCGATGTGACCGGTTGTGTGCAGGTCACAATAGATAAAAACCAAACGCTGGAGATCGCCGCTGCTGCGGCAGCGCTGACGCCGGATTCTGTGATTCTCGTACGCGGCGTCGTGCGTGAAAATGAATATGTGCATCTCGGTGGAATAGAGATACTCGCGTATGAGATTACCGTGGAATCCGTCGCTGCTCCGCTGCCGATCCACCGAGAAGAGATCCCGGCCACAAAGAAAAAGCCCGCCGTCCCTCGTTCTGAACTGGACGTGCGGCTGGACTACCGCTGGATCGACCTGCGAACGGAGAAGAACCAACTGCTGTTCAAAACACAGACGGCGCTTGTCGCAGCAATGCGGGAATACCTGGTGCAGAAAGGATTTATCGAGATCCACACGCCAAAACTCATTGCCGCGGCAAGCGAAAGCGGCGCTGACGTATTCAAGGTGGATTATTTCGGCCGCGACGCGTTCCTTGCGCAAAGTCCGCAGTTTTACAAACAGATGGCGATGGCGGCGGGCTTTGAGCGGATTTTCGAGACCGGTCCCGTTTTCCGCGCGGAGAAATCCTATACGGCAAAGCACACCACGGAATTTACCGGCTTCGATCTTGAGGTAAGCTATATTGAATCCTTCCGCGATCTGATGGTGCTGGAAGAGGATATTCTCGTTTACGCGTTGGAAAAAGTGAAAACAGCATACGGAGAAGAGATCGAAAAGCAGTTTGGCGTGCCGTTGAATGTGCCGACCAAACCTTTCCCTGTCGTGACGCTTGCGGAACTATATACTGCGTTGGAGAAGGAATACGGGTATCATACGCCGGAGACGGAGGATTTGACGACCGAGGCGGAGCAGTTAAGTTACCAATGGGTGCAAAAGCATTACGGGCATGAATTCCTGTTCATCACGGACTACGGTGCCGGAAAACGCGCTTTCTACCATATGCGCGACGAAAACGGCACGCCGCAGGGCTACGACCTGATATGGAAAGGTGTGGAGATCACCACCGGCGCACAGCGCGAACACCGCTATGAAATACTGAAGCGGCAAGCGCGGGAAAAGGGGCTGGACGATGATGTTAAGTTCTACCTGGAGTTCTTCAAATACGGCTGTCCTCCCCACGGCGGCTTCGGCATGGGGATCGACAGGTTAACGATGCTGATGACCGGCCTGCACATCAACGAGGCAATGTTCCTGTTCCGCAGCCCGAAACGATTAACGCCATAAAAACAGTAATGGGAGCGATCACACCGACCGCTCCCGATTTTCATATCTGTTGTGTTTTTCTTTATGACAATAATCCCTGTTTGATCACCCAACTCAGAATGACTGCGGCGCGGGATTCCAAAACCGGCAGCTCGTCTTTTCCGAAATACCGTAACTTGACGCTTTCCCCGTCCGTGATCCGCAGCTCACCCGAAATGTCCTCTGCAAGAAACAACGCAACGACGGAATACAATTCGTCGCCGTTTGGGTATTTGAAATAAAAATCTGGACCGGAAAAAACGTGTAGAAGATGAAATAAAACCGCCGAAAGATTTGTTTCTTCTTTCAGCTCGCGCGCAGCGGTTTGTTCCAGCGTTTCCCCAAGCTCCAGCGCACCGCCGGGGATGCCCCATGTGTTGGTGTCGGAACGAAGGTTCAACAAAATTTTACTGTCCTTTATAACAAGAACGGTTGCGCCTGCCGAGAGCATCGGCGCGTGACCGATGTATTTTCGGATTTCTTTAATATAACTCATATTCTTCTACTCCGATTCAATTATTCATCGCTTCTTTTACATTGCCAAATCACTTATCTTACTTTACTATCATTTGCGTATGGCTTTTTGTACTCGGCTATAAAGAATAAAGGTAAATCGTCATTTTTAACTGTTCCGTCGTAGGTTCTCGGTTCTTCGGCGTGTGTCAAAATGAGCCCCGCATCGGCAGCGGCATTCAGATAATGGGATATTGGGCGGTGAAAATGCGTCGTTTTACCCCAAAACAGGTTTTCTGAGACGCTCGGCGTAATGTATGAATTCACCAGTTTACCGACTTGCATCCCGGTTTCATCGCTTTGCCAATTGCCGTTAAAGAATGCCGGGTGAACGATAGAATACCAGAACACGCCGTCCGGCTTCAAAATACGGCAGCATTCCGAGAAAACGAGCTCGATATCCTCGATATCCATCAACACCTGATTACAGAATACGATATCAAATGCGTTGTCATCGGAATCAAGCGGCTTCGTGATGTCCTTTAAGTCAAACGTGCAGTTCGGATATCTTTTTCCGGCAATATCGATCATTGTTTGCGCACCGTCGATCCCAAAAGCGTGGCCGCCGATCTTTCTGAAATACTCGGTATACCACCCGTAACCGCAACCGAGATCAAGAACTCTTTCACCCCTCAGCTTTCTGAACCGTTCTTTTACAATTCTCCTATTTGTATCGGCATATGCTGAACGTTCCTGTTCTTCGGCATATACTGCCGCCGCGTCGTTCCATTGTTTTATAGTGGTGTCGTTCATAAATCTATCGTCCCTGCAATCAAATATCTTTCGTGTGCGCATTGTAATTGCTGCGCGCGACGCGGCGTTCCGTCGGCTCGACGATCCATTCATGGATACCGGTATCGGCGGTTGAGAAAAACACGCCGTCTTTTACGGGAAGCTTCAGGAACACGTGATACAGTTGATTGATCGTGCCGCCGTGCGTGACCACGGCGACGGTTTCGTCGTTAGCTGCTTTAGAAAGGATCTTCGCCAGCATTTTCTCCGCACGGTCCCGGAAATTCACAAGGGATTCCTGTCCGTAGACCGCTTGATCCGGCGGCAGGTCGGGGATTCGGGGATATTTCTCCGTCGCCTCTTTGTGCGGCAGCCCAGCCAGAAGACCGTTGTTGAATTCCATCAGGTCGTGCTCCGGTCGGATCGGTACGCCGGTCGCGTCGGATAAATGGCGCGCCGTCTGCATCACGCGAGTCAGCGTGCTTGCGTAAATACGGTCAATATGATAGTTTTCCGCGACGTATTCCGCCATCGCCTGCGCCTGCCGGTGTCCACGCTCCGTGAGCGCAAAATCCGCGCGCCCTTCGTGAACGTCCAGCAGATCGGCTTCGGATTCTCCGTGGCGGATAACCAATAGTTTCATAAATTAATCCTCTTTTCCATAAAACCAACAGTAAACGGCAGATGAGCAAAGTGTTTTGTCCCGGTTGAAAGGAAACCGTTTTGCATATACCACTGTTTCAGCTTAACGTTTTCTTCGATGATCCCGATTTTCAGCAGCTTTCCGTTTTGCACTTGAATCGTTTTTTCGGCAAATTCCAAGAGTTCTTTTCCGATTCCGCGGTGACGGTATTCCGGCAGAACAGCAAGATGATCCAGCTCCCAGGTTTCACTGTCAAGTTGTTTCAATGAGAAGAACCCAACCGGAACAGAATCAGCGTAATAAATATACATTCGACCCCCGGAATCATACTTTATTTTCAGTTTCTCCAGCGTAATAAACGTCGTATGACCGGGACAGTTTTCTTTGGTCAGGTGAAATTCATCTGCCACCGTTGCAAAGCTGTTGCGGATGATGCGAAGCGCCGATTCTAATTCGTAGGGGTTTATAGAATGGATGCTCATATTTTTTCAAAAATCTCCTGCTTGTTTTCTCTCGACATAACGCCTGTAGGGGTATATCCTTGGGCCATCCAAAAGGGGTTGCCTGTAATGGGATCAGCCGTCAGATAAAAATGCTCTGCGCCGTCTTGCCGCAATAAAGCTTCAAGAATAGTGTTCATTTCGGTCCCGATCCCTTGGCGTCTGTAACGCTTTTTTACGAAGAATTCCATGACGTAGCCCCAACCCGGACAGATCTCTCCTCGATCTCCCTCACGATCCACTTTACCGTAAAAGAATCCTACCGGTTTTCCGTTGTAGTGGACAAGGCACAAATGGCGCTCTGATGTGCAACCGGTTGCAATTACGCTCTTTGTCCATTTCTTTAACACTTTTTTTGAGGTTTTCTTTTGGCGATGCTGCTCTAATTCTCTGATATATGTGCGCATCAGTTTCAGAAAAGTTCTGTGTTGTTTCTTGTTTGACGGATCTAATTGTGTGCAGACAATCATTTTTCTTTTACTCTCCTTAAATAGAAAAATCGGCTCCGTTTATACGAAGCCGAGATCGTCTGCTATATATAAATCTACCGGGCAGACAAAACGGCGTCGTATAACAGGTTCATGGTTCTCGTCATTTTGTCCACCTCGCTTTCTTGGAAAGATGGTAGTAGTGTAACACAGAAAAGGAAATAAAGCAATAAGAATATGTACCTTTTTTGAAAATGAATATCTATTTATTGTTTTACCCGAAACCTGCACAGCCCGTAATTCGCCTGCCGGTCAAAGATTTCCGACGGCAGCTTGTCGATCCATTTTTTGCTGAACGTGGTTTTGCCGAAATAGGCGTCGAAATTGATTTCGGGCAGAACGACCCAATCGGTGTCGTCGGTTTTGTTTGCGTAATAAAACGCAAGCAGATCGAATATCTGCTGTTCCTTCGCTTCCTTCGGCTTCAATTCTTTTGTCCTTTGGAATATCTCTTCCGGCACGTTCGGTTCGGGATTTCTTAACGGACCGGATATTAGAGCGTCGGAAAGAACGTCGTCAAACCGCAGAACCCAATTGTTGAAGGTGTTCGGGCTGTACATTGAGCTTTGCATCTGACGGACTTTCTTTCTCCACTTTTCATCAAACACCTTTTCCAGTTTTTCGGCTTTGCCGACGGACTGCTTCTGAACGTCCTCCGGGTGGCTGAATACATATCCTGTGATTCGATGCGCATGCCGGTAGAGCCAACCACAGCCTTGCTCGTCCACAAGCTCCGGGAATTCGCCGTGCAGCTCCGTGAACGCCGTGCGGAATTGCCATTCCTCTTTTTCCGTTTCTTCCTCCGGGATGCTGCACCACGCAAGCAGGGCCTTTGCGGCGCGCTCCTTCCGCGGCTCCGCACCGTCTTGCCACATATACCCCCGCGCGAGGATCGTCAGGACGCGTGAAAAGCCCTTGATTTCGATCAGCATATCGTAGGTGAACCTGCCGAGATAGGAATTGTCGCGCTTTTTCTTCGCCTCGTATTCGATTGTACCCGTATAGGCTTCAAATTCCGCGATCTCGTTTATCATCTGCGCTTTCCTCCATTCACCGCGTATTGGGGCATCACGTCAAGCAAAACGTCAAAGGCAAACTGCCGGTTGCCCAGCGCGACGGCGCACTTCAGCGCTCGTTCTTCGCCGATGCCGAAATGGATGTCTCTGCGGCAGGCGTCGGCTAACAGCTGCCGATAGACTGTTCGATCCTCGTTCTTCTCATACAGATTTATAAACTCCCGCAAGGTCTGACTGTCGTCCGCATGATGCAGGCGGCTTTCTTTTTTCTCCGCGTTTTTGTATGCCGCCTGCAGATCGTAAACCACGTCGATCAGCAGGCGGTAGCCGTTTTGCCGGAAATCCGAAAACAGCTCGACGTACTGCTGCGGCGTATCGTATGGAAGGAACCATGAGAGAAAGCTCTCTCTTTCGGCGGGTAACATATAGTTCCATTCCTGCTCTTTTAATATCTCCGCGCGGGAATCGATCTCACCGGCGCTCATGCTGGAGAATACGACGTAAAGCTCTTCGATTGTAAAATCCGCATCCTGCCCGCGGGCAAATAGAATACGGTTGATATCTTTTCGTCTCCCGTCGCCGACCTCCGGAGCATAGAGATTGCTCCTGATCCGCGCAAGCGCCTCGTTGTAATCGGCGATCAGCGCCCGCATATATTCCATATCGCCCGCGTTCAGCTTTTCTTTCCAGTTTTTCTTCTTCGCAAAGGTGAAAAGCGCTTCGTCCGAAGCGG
This sequence comes from uncultured Clostridia bacterium, assembly GCA_947165755.1. Lineage (GTDB taxonomy): Bacteria > Bacillota > Clostridia > Oscillospirales > Acutalibacteraceae > RUG806. Next base: position 5,296 of record CAMVBR010000029.1, on the reverse strand, counting down.
GGACGGCTTTTAATTTCGGCGTATTCCTCTTCAGAATCCGCGCAAGATACGGCAGGCGCTCGATATTGGACGTTACGCTGTCCCAATCATACCGGGCGAAAAACGCGTCCAGCTTTTGCTTTTGCGTTTTCTCATTCCATCGCGCCTGACCGTCGTCTCTGATGATGCTTTTGAATTTGAGAAAGGGGCTGTTTTCCCTTCGTCCTTTGCCGAGGAACGCCGACAGATCGGGCTTGACGCCGCTTTTGACGGAGTCGATCTCCAAGCCGGTCAATATTTCAAGGAGTTCGGTTTCTTCCTTCAACCGCTTGCGCTCCGCGTCGTCGGAGTTTTCATCGTATGCGACCACACTGCGGTTAAAAGCGGCGTTGCAGATATGCCCCACGCGGGAAGAAAAGGTATTGCGGATGACCTCAAAACAGGCCTCTTTGTCGTTTGCGTCACGCATCTGCGGCGCTGCGGCGGGAATTTTCAGCAGCGGCATACAGCTCTTGTACCCATATGGTTCGTAGCCTTTATCGGTATAGTTTCGCCGGACGCAGGCGTTGAGCAGCGGATCGGCGATCACCTTGACAAGGTCGCCGTCATAATCCGCGCCGCCCAGTCTCTCCGGGATCAGCGTTTTGGAATCCACCATTACCACATAAGAAAGATGTGAGAAATACTTTTCCCGAATGGGACCGATACGCTCCGGCGGCAGCACCACGGCTTCTTCATTACGGGCGATATGCGGATTGCGCAGGATCGTCAGCGTTTCACAATCGTGATAGGCAGTCATGGGGATATATGCAACGGGACCGGTTTCACACTCATATTCCAATCGCATAACAGCGCCCATATATTGATCTTCCCGATCCGCGACAGCTTTTACAAGCGTCTGCACAAAACGCACCAGATCGCCGGAAAGATAGCGGACGTCGCCCGGCACAAGAATTCTGCCGAGGGAATAGTCCTTGCGGATGCTCTCCGCCGCGTCTTCCAATTCCTTTGTGTATTCCGGCTCGTTGATAAAAAGCGGGTTTTTATCCAACAGCGCCGCAAGCTCGCGCTGCCGCTTATCCGCATAAGGGCTGTTCAGCGCCCAAAGAAAATGCTCCAACCGCCCTTGTTCATCCCGAACGAGACGGTAATACGCCGTTTCCGTATATTTCGTCAGCCAATGCCGGGGATCGTTCTGCGGATCGGTTTCCCAGCCGAGCGGCAAATCAGTTGGGCGAAATTCCTCCGCCGTCATGGCAACGGTATGCAGAAACTGATAGTTAAAGGGCGTAAAGCGGCGCGTACCCACCTGATTTTCGCCCGTGATATACAGCGCGTGATCGTATTTCCTGCAGCGTTCCAAATATTCACGCCAGGATAAGCCGTTTTCCGTCATCCAGCCGTAGCCCTTGAACATGCTTTTGGTCAAAATCAGATCGACGTCGTTGATATCGTGCTTCTCGCCCCAAATATCAAGGATATACGGAACCCCGAGCTCTGAGAATAGGTTTTTGAGATCAACGGAATGAACGACGCCTTTCACATAAGGCATGCGGATCTGAAAGGATGTATGCACCTTCTGCTTGCAGAAAAGGTAGTCGATATATTCCGCGTACTCCTTTGAGATCAGTCCCTCGCCGTCAAACTCCGTGACCTCCAAATCCGAGGTCTTTTCGATTCGTTTGTATTTCCGCATCGCGCTGTCGCCGCCGTCGTCCTCCACGGTAATGATCGGAGCTTCATAGACGGTGCTGACCGGGTTATCCACAACGACCACCCGTTTAGCGTCCCATATCTTCATATCCTCCACGCGAAAGCCGTTCGTGAGCATCAAGCCGTTGTAGGCGTAGAGCTTTGAAAGCTGGCATTCGCCGAGCTTCATTCCGATCATGATCCGTTCCTTTACCGGCGCGTAAAGGTCCTCCCGGATAAAGGAGATTTTGGAATTGCCGCTCATATTCGCGGAACGCTCAAAGGGAACGTAGTTTTCATCCCCAAAACCGAGGTCGAGAAAAACGCCGGTGGTGAGCATGACCTTTGCCTGCACCTGCAGACCGGCAAGCTTCGTGTTTCCGAAGGGGTTGTTGAAGATCCCCGTGAAGTCAAGATAAATCAGCGCGTTTTTCAATGCGTCGCCATCGTCAGAAAAGGCAAGGCGATTATCCCGCATTGCGCAGATGATTTGATAAAAAAGCGCGCAGTCCTCCTGAAAAGATGGCGCGGAGGATACCCGGCACTGCTTGACGGCGGATTCGCTCAAGCAAAAAACGGTCTGTCCGTTTTCTTCTTTGGCGTACCGCATCATCGCCATTGCGGAAAGCTCATAAATTCTGTATTTCATGCTATTATCACCATCGATCCATATTTTTCTATTCTGCCTTTGCCGCTTTGATCGCACCTGAACAGTGGATTCTTACTACGCGGTTATGATCAGTTTCGGATATTCTTTGCAATTGTTCAATATATGGCAGAACAAACTCCGGTCTGCGTTTACCAAGAACACGGAAGATTTCCGGCGCTTCCATCCTTACCTTGTCGTCCGAATCATGCAAAAGCGGCTCAAATGCCGACAAATGATTCCCATAAATGTCGGGCGTGTTCGTTGCGATGTTTTCCGACGCCCAGATAAAGCTCAGCCTGACCTTTGCTTCTTCATCAGCGGCAAAGCGGAACAGTTTCGCCCAATATGGTTCGATCACATGATAGTCGCCGCGACCAATCCTGCCGATGGCGATGACCGCACGTTCCCGCAGCAGCGACACAGAGCTGTCAAAAAAGGAAGCTATCACGGGAACAATGTCCCGCATAGATAAGGGATATACAAAACCCATCTCACCAAGCAGCCAAAGCGCCTTCGCCTGTATTTTTACAGATTCATGAGAAAGAAGAGAGGAAACATACGGAATACGTTCCTCCCATATATCCTTGTTTCTTGTCAGCGCGCCCAGCTCTTTATAGATTTCCTCTTCTTTCAATTTCTTGTCTCCTTAAGCTTCGACATACCAGCAATTATCAGATGTTCTCTATTTAGGGTTCAACTTAACACTTTTATTATTATATCACACATTCCTCCGAAAATCAAGAGATAAAGAATAAAATACTACATCCACTTTTGTGGAAGATTGGAGGAATGTTTTATACGAAATGAAACGGAACCGATGCGGCAGAGCCGCATCACCCGCCGGATCGGCAGAACGCTGTACACGGTAAACGTGGCGTTCAGCGAAACGGCAAAGGAATCGTTGGAGGATAAAATTCTCCGAATGATTCAAAATGAGGTGTCGACAAACGCCTCGCTTTGTGATACAATGAAGGTGTCACAAATGAGCTGTCCGGCCTGAAAGGATGTATTCTATGGAATTCAGGCAGACAGAACGCGGGATCACCGCGCTATACGAACGACTTTCAAGAGACGATGAGCAAGAGGGCGACAGCAACTCCATTGTCAACCAAAAGAAGATGCTGGAGGAATACGCCGCAAAGAACGGGTATCAAAACACCGTTCATTATACGGACGACGGCTACAGCGGCGGTTCATTTGACCGCCCCGATTGGAAACGGCTGCTGCAGGACATCGAGGACGGCAGGGTCACGACGGTGATCGCCAAGGATATGAGCCGGATCGGCAGGAATTACCTTGAGGTCGGCTACTATACCGAAATCTACTTCCGCCAGAAAAACATTCACTTTATCGCCATCGCAAACGGCGTAGACAGCGACAACCAGACCAGCGAGGAATTCGTTCCCTTCCTCAATCTGATGAACGAATGGTATCTGCGGGATACCAGCCGCAAAATCAAGGCGTCCAAACGATCTATAGGTCTTTCCGGCGTTCACCTTTCCGCACAGCCTCTCTACGGTTACGAAAAAGATCCCGAAGATAAGCACAAGTGGCTCGTGGATGAAGAAGCCGCGTCTATCGTTAAAAGGATGTTCCGGCTTGTGATCGAGGGAAACGGACCGTCGCAGATCGCAACGATTTTCCGCAATGAGAAGATCGAAACGCCGTCCTACTATCACGCCAAACGCGGACGCGGGAGATTCAAAAATCAGATCGACGATCTGAACCCATACAATTGGAACGGCGAAACGGTCAAATATCTGTTGACAAAACCGGAATATATGGGGCATACGGTCAACTTCCGCACGGAGAGCAAATCCTACAAGGAAAAGACGAACATTATCAATCCCCCGGAAAAATGGGCTGTATTTGAGGACACACAGGAAGCGATCATAGATCCCGAAACGTGGCACTTGGTTCAAAAGCTGCTGGAAACGCCGCGCAAGAAAAACGAGATCGGAGAAACAAACCCCTTGACCGGGCTTGTGTTCTGCGCGGACTGCGGCGCAAAGATGTATAACCAACGAATAACAGAAGGCGTTACCGCGAGCGGGAACAAAAGACACGCTTTTGAGGCATATAACTGCTCTAACTACAAAATGCGGACGATGAAAACGACGGCGCATTGCTTCAATCACCATATCAGCGTGAAGGATCTGCGCGAACTGATTCTGTATACCATCCGCGAGGTTTGCACGTTCGCGTTAGCCGACAATGAGGGCTTTCGGCAAAAGGTAATGGACGCTGCCGCCCTTCAGCGCACGGAAGCCGTCAAGGACCGCAAGCGCAAGCTGAACCGAGACAAGCGCCGCTTTGCGGAGCTGGACGTCTTATACAAGAAGCTGTATGAATCCTATGCGACCGAAAAGATCCCCGAGAGCAAATTTGACGAGCTTTCCCGCGATTACCTTGCCGAACAGGACGCGTTGAAGATCTGTATCGCCGAAGCGGAAGCTGAGATCACGGAATACGAGCAAAACGCTGATAACGCCGAACAGTTTCTTGCCGTTGCGCAGAAGTACACGGACTTTTCCGAGCTGACGACGCCGATGATCAACGAGTTCATCGAAAAGATCGTCGTCCACGCACCGGATCGTTCCAACGGCCCCCGGCAGCAGCAGGTGGATATCTACCTGAAATTCATCGGTCATTTTATCCCGCCCGAACGGGAGCCGACACCGGAAGAGCTGGAAGAAATGAAAACGAAACAGTATTGGCAGGACCGTTACTGGAACCGCCGCGACTATGAGCTCGCCCGCAGAAAGAAGCAAAAGGAAAAAGAACTGGCGGCGCAGGCGGAAGCAGAGGCGAAGAAACATGAGGAGCGCGTCGCCGCAGCGCGGGAAGAGGTTCGGCGGCAGGCGGAGAACGGAGAATTATCTGTACTTCCGACTTAACTGCAATATTTTCGGCGTATTTCCCCTTTTTTACAAAATCTGTGCTATACTGTGAATAGAAAGAAGGGAATCATTTATG
>CAMVBR010000028.1 GCA_947165755.1 uncultured Clostridia bacterium | reverse complement strand
GGGCGGGTTTTTTGCTTTTACTCGAAAGAAGTTATACCGGTTGTGAATGAAAACAGGCTGCCGATACGTTGAATGAGTTCAACAAAATACGAGATCACGACGGCTGCCACCTGCATTGCAGGGGTTGCTCTTGAAAGAATGTTATCCATTTTTACATCTGAACGGTTTCGCACCGTTCTTCTCCTTTCTTCCTGTCCGGATCGATTTCAAATATATTATATAATACAATTTGAAACAAATCAAGAGTTTTATTGCATCCTGAAATAATATTGAAAAAACAAATTGCAAATATACTTATCCGTTCTCCTCATTTGTTTGGGAACCGGAAGTCTCCTCGGGGCTGCCTGAATTCGCGGAGGGCGCATTGCTTTCCGTATTTTCAGAAGGCTCGTTACTTTCCGATGGTTCACTGTTTCCGATAGGTTCATCGTTTTCCGTAGGTTCACTGTTTTCAGTGGGGTCGCTATTACCCGTAGGCTCTGTGTTCTCCACGGTTTCCTGCGTCTCGGGTGCTTCGGTTGAATCGGGTTCCGTAGGCGCCTGCGTCTCCGGAGCCCGTGTAGTTTGCGGCGCCCGGGTTGTATTTTCTCTGCGCTGCGTGGTCGTTTCAGGGGCAGCCGTCGTTTCTTCCGTCGTTGATTCAACGGTTGCGGGATCTTCAGCCGTTTCCGCTTCCGTTGTAGACTCTGATTCCGTTTCCGTTTCCGTTTCCGTTTCCGTTTCCGAAGCGGTCGTCGTTTCTCTGTTGCCGAAATACTTCTGCGAAGCGCCGCTCACGAAGAAATACAAAACGGCGAGAACGGCAAGCGCAATAACGATCAACAGAACAACAATACCTGCCCGTTTTCCTTTTTTCACCGGAGCGGCATTGTTTTCTTCCACGTAAGCGCCTTCGTCACCTTCACCGATCGCCTCTTTTTCAGCCGCAGCAGCGGAAAGCGCAGCGGCAATATCTTCCGGCGTTTCCTCTTCCGCCGCAAGTGATTCATTATTTTTGAGAGCTTCGTTCTCGTCAGCAATATCAATGTTTTTCGCATCAGCAGCAGGCACGATCACAGGCAATTCCACTTCGGTCACTCTCACAACAACAGAGGAAACCGCGTCGTGATAACCGTATTTTTCAGCTTGCGATCCAATAACCGCGGCTATCTTCCTTACGTCACCGCCAAATTTAATACAGGCGGCCTTCAGCAAACCATCAGGAAATACCGAAGCTACCGCGCCGGGCAGAAGAATAAACAAATCGCCTGCTTTTACAGCGTTGCACTGCGCAACACCGAAAGAAGATTTACCGTCGCTGAACGGTTTTGATTCGGGCGAGATCTCAGAAAAAGTCCCGTCGCAGAACGTATAAAGTCTGCTGTCGCCGCTTTTTCCGACGTAAACGGTATCGTTAAAACCCGCAAGCACGGCAAAGGAACAATCGGAAGATTCAAATCCGCTTTCAATCAAAACCTTCGCAAATGCGTTGAAGTACTCGGAAAGCATCAGCGCACAGTTGGAACCGTCCTCGTTGAATTTATCCACACAATTCTGAAACAGATCGGCAGCGCTTTGTGCCGTTCCTTTTGTTTTGGAGCTTGCCAGCACGTAATAGGGCGAGCCTTTGTTTGTTCCGGCTACTCTTACGCCTTTTTCACCGTGAATGATCTCTGCCGGCCAAACCTTACCCGCAGCGTTTACGGAATCCGTATTGAACGGATTCGCAGCGCCTTTTTTTGCTACAACGGCAGCCTCAACAGTTAATGCCATGGTAATCAGTCCTCCTGTTTATTATTCAATGCAATTAAATCCAATAATTCACTTCTGACGTCTGACGCCAGATATAACGAGCCGCAAACTACGAGCGCGTCAAAATCTTTCAGCATGGAAAACGCTTTCCTTACGCCCTGAACGGGGTCGTTCACTGCCTCCGCCGAATACCCGTTTCGCAGAAGAAGCCCGCAAAACTTATCCGCCTGCATCGCTCTGGGATTGGATGGCGTAACGGCGACCACATGAGAAAAGCATCCGTTCAGATTTTGAAGCGCTTTTTCACAATCCTTGTCCTCCATCATCCCCATCACGGCAACGATTCTTTTATCAAACAGATAACGACGCAGCACTGCGGAAAGCGCAAGCGTGGAATCATCATTATGGGAACCGTCGAGAAGAACAAAAGGATCCTTGCTCATGATCTCGGTACGAGCCGGTATAAAAGAAGCTTCCAAACCGGCTTTAATATGTTTTACCGTAATATCAAAACCGGAAACCCCGATCACCTCGCACGCCTTGAGAGCAACGGCGGCATTCCGCATCTGATGCTCGCCGAGAAAAGGAATACGCATTTCTGTATCCCGGTAACGAATCAAAGTACCGGTGATATCTGAGGATACCGTTTGAAACAGATCCTTCGGACGCGCTTCAAACAAAAATGAATGACGCGCAGCCGCCGTATCGCGGATCACCCGAAGCGCGCCGTCGGGGTTTGCCCCGTCGGTAACGGAATGGCATTTTTCTTTTATGATACCGCACTTTTCAAAAGCGATCTCTTCCATGGTATTCCCGAGTATTTTAACGTGATCCAATGAAATGGACGTGATCACGCTTACGATCGGTTCTTCTATTACGTTCGTAGCGTCAAACCTTCCGCCGAGGCCGGTTTCCAGAACAACGATACTGCAGCCGGTTTCCGCAAAATGCAGGAATGCTGCGGCTGTAACGGCTTCAAACTCAGTGGGAAATACGCCTTGGGAATTCAGTATTTCCACCGCACGTTTCACTTTTTCGGTTACGGCAACAAGATCTTCCTCGCTGATCATACGGTTGTTGACCTGAATGCGCTCTCTGAAATCAAGTACGTAAGGCGAAGTATATAGCCCGGTGCAAAACCCCGCCTCCCGCAGAATATTCGAGATCTCGGTGCAAACGCTGCCCTTGCCGTTGGTACCGGCAACGTGGACAAACGCGCATTTCTTTTCTGGATGCCCCAACAAGTCACAAAGGTCCCGAATGCGATCAAGCCCCGGATTCACACCGAAGCGTTCCAGCGAGTGGAAGAACCCCACGGCTTCCTCAACAGTATTCATATTTTCTCCGATCAGCCCAGCTTTGCAAGACTTTCAAGCAGCATTTTTTCACGCGCAGCAAACTTTTCTTCGCTTTCTTTCTGCTCGGCGATCACCTTTTCGGGGGCCTTCGCAAGGAAGCCGGCGTTGGAGAGCTTTCCGCGGATCTGCACAAGTTTTCTCTGAACGTCTTCCAGTTCTTTGTTAAGGCGTTTCTTCTCGGCCTCAAAATCGATCAGCTGCGCCATTGGGATATAGATGCGGGCGCTCTGCGTGATCACGCAAACAGACTGTTCCGTATCAAAATCTGCGGAAGCGGAAGCCTTTACACCGGATGCGGAAGCAAGTCGCATAAAATATTTTTCCGCATCTCCAAACAAAGAGACAAGCTGGGTTTCGATATTGAGCTGCGCTTTCTTTGACGGGGGTACGTTCATTTCCGCTCTGCGGTTGCGAACAGCCTTCACAGCCCCCATGATCAGCTCCATTTGCTCGCATTCCTTCGGGAAATCAAGCGCTGCATCATACTGCGGCCATGCGGAGATCATAATGGACTCCCCTTCATGCGGCAGCGATTGCCAGATCTCTTCCGTAATAAAAGGCATAAACGGATGGAGCAGTTTCAGTGTGTTGCTCATCACGTAAGAGAGAACCGCGCCCGCGTTCTTCTTTTGTAAGGCGTCGTCGGAAGAAAGGCGGATCTTGCAGATCTCAATATACCAATCGCAGAGTACGTCCCAAATAAAGTCGTACAGTTTTGAAACGGCAACGCCCAATTCATATTTATCGAGGTTTTCCGTTACCTCTTTCACCAGCGTATTATACTGGGAGAGGATCCATTTATCCTCAAGCGTAAGCTCTTCGGGAATATACGGGGCAAAGTCCTCGTCTCCGAGGTTCATCAGGATAAAGCGGGCGGCATTCCAAAGCTTATTTGCGAAGTTACGGGACGCTTCCACCTTTTCATCCGAGAAACGCATGTCGTTTCCGGGGGAATTGCCGGTGGCAAGCGTAAAGCGAAGCGCATCGGCGCCGTAACGGTCGATGATCTCAAGCGGATCGATGCCGTTGCCGAGAGACTTGGACATTTTTCTGCCGAGTGCGTCGCGCACAAGGCCATGGATCAACACCGTATCAAAGGGCGCCTTGCCGGTATATGCCAAACCCGAGAAAATCATACGGCTTACCCAAAAGCCGATAATATCGTAACCGGTAACAAGGGTGTTCGTAGGATAATAGTGCTTCAGATCCTCCGTCTCTTCCGGCCAACCGAGCGTGGAAAACGGCCACAAGGCGGAAGAGAACCAGGTATCAAGCGTATCGGGATCCTGCGACAAGGAGGTACCGCCGCACGCAGGGCAGGTGCAGGGAGCCTCTTTCGCCACTACGGTATTGCCGCAGGTATCGCAATACCACGCAGGGATCCTGTGGCCCCACCAAAGCTGACGGGAAATACACCAATCGCGGGTGCCCTTCATCCAGTTAATATAGTTCTTTGTAAAGCGTTCGGGGATGTATTTAATGCTGCCGTCTTCTACGGCTTTGATAGCGGGTTCGGCCAAGGGAGCCATTTTAACGAACCACTGTTTTGAAACCATCGGTTCGATTTCGGTATGGCAGCGATAGCAGGTGCCCACTTGATGCTTGATGGGCTCGATAAACTTGATATAACCACCGGCTTCCAGATCGGCAAGGATCGCTTTACGGGCTTCTTTTGTAGTAAGGCCCGCATATTTACCGCAGTCGAGCACTTCAGGCTCGCCCTGCGCCGCTCTGCCGGAGGCGATCAGCTCGTCGGCGGCAGCTTTTTCCGCAGCGCCGGTCAGATGGCCGTCGTAAGTAAACGTGCGCACGATCGGCAGCGAATGGCGCGCGCCTACTTCAAAGTCGTTGGGGTCGTGTGCAGGCGTGATCTTAACGACGCCCGTTCCCTTCGTCATATCGGCATGCTCGTCCAGTACGATGGGGATCTCTTTATTCAGCAGCGGCAGGATCACGTGGCAGCCGTGCAGGTGCAGATACCGTTCATCCGCCCCGTTGATCGCCACGGCGGTATCGCCGAGCATCGTTTCCGGACGGGTGGTTGCAAGTTCCAGCTTTTCACCGGTCTCTTTCACTGTATATAGCAGGTGCCAGAAATTGGAATCTTTTTCTTCGTACTCCACTTCGGCGTCCGAAATAGACGTTTTGCAGCAGGGACACCAGTTTACCATACGGTTGCCGCGATAAATAAGGCCTTTTTCATATAAACGCACAAAAACTTCTTTTACCGCATTGGAGCAGCCCTCATCCAGCGTAAAACGCTCGCGCTCCCAATCACAGGAAGAACCGAGCTTTTTCAGCTGCTCGATGATACGACCGCCGTACTGCTTTTTCCAGTCCCATGCGCGTACAAGAAAGGCTTCCCTGCCAATATCGTCTTTGGTAAGCCCTTCTTTTCGCATCGCCTCCACGATTTTTGCCTCGGTGGCAATGGAAGCATGATCGGTACCGGGTACCCATAACGTATCAAAACCCTGCATCCGTTTATAACGGATCAGGATATCCTGCAAAGTATTATCCAGCGCATGTCCCATATGAAGCTGCCCGGTAATGTTGGGCGGCGGGATCACGATGGTATAGGTCGGCTTTCCGGCTTCTCTTTTTGCGTGAAAATAACGCCTATCCAACCAGAACCGATAGGTTCTGTCTTCCACCTGTTTGGGGTCGTAAACTTTTTCAAGTTCTTTTCGCATACAAATATCTCCTAATACCGCACCTAAACGGCAATATTTAATATATTATATCAATACTTTATCTATTTGTAAAGAATTTTTTAATTGCAAAGAAATGTTTTCAGCGCAGAATATCTGCGGTTCCGTTTATTGTTTTCAACCATCATGCGCACCCGCTCTTCATCGCCTACAATGATCAATATCTTCTTCGCGCGCGTTACCGCCGTATAAAGCAGGTTACGGTAGATCAGCTGGGTAGGACAGTCGATCAAAGGAATAATCACCACAGGATACTCGCTTCCCTGGCTTTTGTGTACCGTAACGGCATAAGCCAGTTCCAGCTCCGAAAGATTATCCGCAGGGTATTCCGCCTCCCTGTCGTCAAAGTCGATCAGCATGGTATCGGTCACGAAATTGATCTTTCGTATGATGCCGATATCGCCGTTAAAAATGCCGTCGCCTTCCTCGGCGCCTTTTTTCCAGTGGATATTATAATTATTCTTTATCTGCATCACGCGGTCACCTTCGCGGAAGATCCGCCCGGATGGCGTTTTGAGCTCGCTCTTGGAAACGGATTTGGGATTCAGCACTTCCTGCAGCTGCTTATTGATATTTACGGTACCGCATTCGCCTTTTTTTGACGGACAAAGAATCTGGATATCGCCGATCGGTGAAAAACCGTAGGCGTCGGGCAGACGCATGGCCGTAAGATCACGCACGGTTTTTGCTGTTTGTATCTGATTATCGCGGCGCATGAAGAAAAAGTCGCTGTCCGTACGGTTCAGCACAGGCATTTTTCCGCTGATGATGCTGTGCGCGTTCATCACGATCAGACTTTTCTGCGCCTGACGGAATATTTCCGTCAGGCAAACGACCGGCATCACACCGGAAGCAAGAATATCGCCGAGAACGTTGCCGGGGCCTACGCTTGGCAGCTGATCCGCGTCGCCCACCAGAATGATCCTGCAGCCGATCGGTATCGCCTCCAGAAGGCTCGCCATCAGTTCCACGTCCACCATGGAGACTTCATCCACGATCACAGCGCCCGCGCTCAGCGGATTCTGCGCATTTCTGCGAAACACGGGCTTATCCTCTTCGCTCCACTCTACTTCAAGCAGCCGATGGATCGTCTTTGCGTCCCGTCCGGTCAGTTCGGACATACGTTTTGCCGCCATGCCGGTTGGCGCGCATAGAAGGATATCGATATTCTGCCGTTCATATATACTGATGATCCCGCGAACCGTCGTGGTTTTACCGGTACCGGGTCCGCCGGTGAGGATCAGCAGCCCCTTCTCAGCGGCGATGCGAATGGCGTCGAGCTGTTTCTCCGCGTATGAAAAACCGAATTCCATTTCCAGCGAACGCAGCGCCGCCTCCATATTTTTAGCAGACTGCGGAATAAAACGCACGGCCCGTTTGAGGTGCTCGGCAATACTTCGTTCAGCCTCGTAAATATCAGGCAAAAACAAAAAAGGTTCGTTTTCGATCTCCACGCTGAACAGCCGTTTATTCTCGATCAGACGATCGATCGCAGCCTCCACTTCCGCTTCACTCACGCCGAGCAGCGCGTTTGACGGAGAAATGATTTTTCGGCGGGGAATACAGGTATGCCCGTTGGCGTAAAGATTGTGCGAAATGATATACAGGATCCCCGCGGAATTACGGTAGTCCGCAGCCGGTTCCAGCGCCATATCCGTTTTCAGCTTTTCGGCGCGCTCAAAATCGAAACCGCGCACCTGCCCGCAAAGAATATAGGGGTTCTCCCTGATCACGTCCATCGCGTTAACGCCGAAAAGCTTATAGATCGCCGCCGATTCCGCAGGGGAAACGCCGTATTCTTCCAGCGAAAGCATGATTTTGCGCATGGCGTACTGACGGTTGAAATCATCGCTGATCTCCACGGCTTTTTTCTTTGAGATCCCGTTGATCACCGCAAGACGGTCAGGCTCTCTCTCAAGCACGTCGAATGCGTTCTCACCGAATTCTTTAATGATCTTCGCGGCAAGCTTCGGGCCGACCCCCTTTACAGCTCCGGAAGCAAGATAACGGAAAAGCTTTGCGGCGGTATCCGGCAGACGTCTTGTACACGTACCGATCCTGAACTGCCGTCCGAAGGTGGCGTGCGTATCCCACCTGCCGCGCATTTCTAATTCCTCACCCGCGGTGATATCCGAAAGGGAGCCCACTGCGGTAATGATCGTTCCTTTGCAGTTAACCTCTATAACCGTAAATCCGTTGGTCGTATTCTGAAACACAACGGATTCCACGATCCCGCAAAGGACTTCTTCTTCTTTTGAATCATTCATATTGTTCATCATCATAATCATCGTCCGGAGAAATATAAACGTATCCGTTTGTCTCCAGACTCCTTTTGTTTTTCAGTAATCTTCCGAGACCCTTGGCGGCGCAGTTTTCAGGATCCTCAGCCCTTACCGTGCGTATGCCTGTGTTCCACTCAATAAAACGGTCTAACCCAAACAGATTCGCGCTGCCGCCGCTCAGAATAATGCCTGTTTCCGCCACGTCCGACACCAGCTCCGGCGACGTGGCTTCCAACACGCTGCGAATGCAGCCGAGGATCTGATCATTATAGGATTTCAGCACCCAATAAAGCTCGGTGGAAGTAATCTCAAACAGTACGGGCAAGCCGGAATCCCTGTTTTTTCCGCCTGCGACCACGGCGATCTCATCATTTCGGTAAATGGCTGTTCCCACGGTTCTTTTGATATGATCCGCCGTAAAAGCGCCGATTTCAATATTATGTTCACGAAGAATATACTCCGCGATTTGTTTATTCAGCTGATTACCGCCCACAAGCACACTGCGGGAAACCGCGATGTTCCCCATTGTGACCACGGCGCAGTCTGTTGTTTCACCGCCGATATCGCAGATAAACGTACCTCTCGGTTCCGTAAGGCTGATCCCCGATCCAACGGCAGCGGCCAGGGCTTCTTCAATAAAGCATACGCTGCCCGCGCCTGCGCGGGTCAACAGATCGAACAGCGTTTTTTTATGCAGCTCGGTTACGTTGCTGGAAACGCCCATCAACACGGAAGGCTTCAGCAGACGTCCTGCGCAAACCTTATTGAGATAATAACGTAAAAGCTGAGATCCGACCTCGTAGTTATATACGATACCACCCCGTATGGGATAAATACAGACCATGGAATCCGGCAGCTTCTCAGCCATGCTTTTTGCGTTGTTCCCGATTACGATGGGTTTCATCGTATATTTATCGCAGATCACAGCAGAGAGCTCCGATAAAACGATCCCTCGGTTTTCTGAATATATTGTGATGCTGGTTGACCCAAGGTCAAGACCGAGCTTTAATCCGGGCATACTGCAGCCTCCGTTTCAAATATAAATTATCATAGCACAAAACACCTGTTCCGCGCAATAGAGAAATAATTTTAAAATTTAAACAATTTCGGGTTTAAATCTTTAGTAAAAACATAAAAAAATGAATCACGCGTAAAAATGTTTTCACATCCGGGATTATTTATGCTAAAATAAAAGAAAAAACAAAGGAGCTCAGAAAATGGACTGCACGCATAAAACGTATTCGTTTGCTTCTCACACCGGCAATACCGATATTTTTGTACAGAGTCTATCCCCCGCCAACCCTGCGGATATCAAAGGGATCATTCAGATCGTTCACGGCATGGCGGAGCATACCGACAGATATCTTGACGTCGGCAGGTATCTTTGCGGCAGGGGTTATTTTGTGATCATGCACGATCAAGCCGGGCACGGCAGATCCGTAAAATCCGATGAAGATAACGGCTATTTCTGCGATAAGGACGGATGGCTGCGGCTTGTGGACGATATATATGAAGTAACGAAGCTCGCTAAAAAGCTGGTTCCCGGCAAAAAGCTGATCATTTGGGGCCATTCCATGGGATCGTTCCTTACCAGGAAATACATCGCAACATACAAAGACGCCGCCGACGCAGCCGTGATCTGCGGCACCTCGGGAGCGAACCCCGGCGCGGCCGCGGGTATTCTTATCGCAAACCTGATCGGCAAGTTCAAAGGCCAGAAGTATAAGTCCAAAATGATCAACAATATCGCCTTCGGCTCCTACAATAAACGCTTTGACGGCAACACCGGTTTTGAGTGGCTTTCCGTTAACGAAGATAACGTGGCGAAATACGTTGCCGATCCGAAGTGCGGCTTCCTCTTCTCGGCTGCGGGTTACCGCGATCTGTTCAGCGTGCTGAAGGACGTATCTGCAGATTCCTGGTTCACGGCGGTTCCGAAAGCGCTGCCGATGTACCTGATCTCCGGTGAGGACGACCCGGTAGGCAATTACGGCAAAGGCGTTGCCGAGGTATACGAACGCCTGAAGGCAACCGGTCATACCAACTTAAAAATGAAGCTCTACAAAGGTCTGCGCCACGAGATCCACAACGAAAAAACAAATGCGGAGGTTTACGCCGATATAGCGGATTTTGCCGATTCCGTCCTTTAACTTCAATCATCCGTGGTATTCGCCCTTTCCCGTTTCAAAGAAACCAACGAAGGGGCGTTTTTATTATACGTAAGGAGTTATTGTTATGACGATCCGCCCCTATCAGGAAAAAGACCGGGAAGCCGTTCGTTTTATTTGCCTGAACAGCGATGGCCCATGCGATCTCAGCGAACCCGATCAGCATTATATACTTACTACATACTGTGATTATTATATCGAACGGGAACCTCAGAATTGTTTTGTGGCTGCCGATGAAGAAGGCCGCGCAGTCGGGTATATCATTTGCGCAGAAAACTTTGACCTTTTCTTTGCTGTTTTTCTGCGGGATTATATAAGCCGCCTTTCGGCGACGCCGGAAAATTATCCCGACATGGCTTCTCATTCGGCAGATCTCCAGCAAAAGTATAAAGCGGAATTCCCGGCGCATCTTCATATCGATCTGCTGCCAGAATATCAGAGGATGGGATTGGGACATAAGCTTGTGGATACTCTTGTTTCTCACCTGCAACACAAAGGCATCCCCGGCGTCATGCTCACGGTTGGAACCCTGAATCTGGTCGGACAGAGCTTTTACAATAAATACGGTTTTTCCGTTTTGGAGAAAACGCCCGGCGACGTCGCCTACGGGCTGAAGCTCTGAGCATCCGGTACTTCCTATACAATGCGGCATCCCCCGGCGTTATGCGTCGGGGGATGCTTTCAGGGCTCTATTTTGATCTGTTCCGCCGTGTCGTCCGCAGCCAGCGTTGCGCCGGCAGAAGGAAGCGTTTTCGTTCTGTAACGGGAAGGTTTCACAAATCTGCCCTCCGTATAATCTTCTACTTTAACGAGCGTATGCCCTTTCTTGAGCGTCATCACGGCAACGCCCTGCGTATCCTTCGTGGTTTTTGAAGCCACGGCGCCGGAATGGAACAGCAGTACTCTGCCTGCGGAGCTTGTAAGAATAAACTCCTTATCTTCCGTCACGTAGCGCATGGCGCATACGGGGGAACGGTCCGAATAGGCCTTGATCAGCTTTTTACGGTTGGTTTTCGTTGCGTAAGCGGCCATATCCACTTTTGCAACCTTGCCGTTTTCAAAGAAGAACAGCATATACCCCGTGTATTCTTTGACCACAGCCATATAAACGGCTGTTTCCCCTTCGTCCATCTCGCACTTAGCGCCAACGAAATCACCCAACGTGCTGGCTTTCACCTCCTCGAAATCGGAGACGCGCATTTTATAGACTTGGTTTTTGTTGCTGAAAAACAGAAGCTCGTCGGTATTGCTGACCTCGCAGCTTGCGATCACCTCGTCGCCGTCCTTCAGCTTATGCCCCGCCGTGCTCATGCGCCAGGACTGCAATGAGATCTTCTTGAAATACCCTTCTCTGGTGAAGAAAACCATTACGTTATAATCGGGGATCTCTTCGTCTTCTTCCACCTCTGCGATATCATCCTCGTAGATGATCTGGGTCTTTCTCTCCCTGCCGTATTTCTTAATGATCTCCTGCAGCTCGGCAATAATAATGCGCTTGATCCTGTTTTTGTTTTTCAGGATATCCTGCATATCCTCAATGGATTTCTGCAGGTTTTCGATATCGTTGAGCCGTTTCAGAATATACTCACGGTTCAGATGGCGCAGCTTGATCTCCGCCACGTACTCGGCCTGGATCTCATCGATACCGAAGCCGATCATCAGGTTCGGCACGACCTCGCTCTCTTCTTCGGTTTCACGAACGATCTTGATTGCCTTATCGATATCAAGAAGGATTTTTTCCAAACCGAGCAGCAGATGCAGCCTGTCCTGCGCTTTCACAAGCTCGAAATGGGTGCGATTCTTTACGCACTCGGTGCGGAACGCGATCCATTCCTGTAAAATATCGGAAATACCCATCGTCATGGGAATGCCGCCGATCAGCACGTTGAAATTGCAGGGGAACGGGTCTTCCAGAGGCGTTTTCTTATAAAGGAACTGCGCCACTTTTTCGGGATCGGCTCCCCTTTTAAGGTCGATCGTGATCTTCAGGCCTGTTTTATCGGTCTCATCGCGGATATCGCTGATCTCTTTCAGCTTTCCGGCTTTCACGAGCTCGATCACCTTATCGATAATGGCTTCGCTCGTCGTTGTAGGCGGGATCTCGGTAATATCGATGCAGTTGTTCGCCTTATCGTAGCTGTATTTGCCGCGCACACGGATCGATCCGCGACCGGTACGGTATACTTCACGGATTTTTTCCGGCTCATAGATCACGAAACCGCCGCCACTGAAATCCGGCGCCTTCAGCGTTTCGCTGCAGTCGAAATCCGGGTCCTTGATCAGCTCAATGGTGGTATCGCAAACCTCTTTCAGGTTGAAAGAGCAAATATTGCTTGCCATGCCTACGGCGATGCCGGCATTGGAATTCACGAGCACGCTGGGAAAACGCACAGGGAAAAGCGTTGGCTCTTCCATGGTATTATCGTAATTCGGCACAAAGCGAACCGCGTCCTTTTCAATATCCGCAAACAGCTCGTTGCAGATCACGTCCAGCTTCGCTTCCGTATACCGGGAGGCGGCGAACTGCATATTTTTTGAATACGCCTTACCGAAGTTGCCTTTGGAATCTATATACGGGTGCAGCAGCGTTTCATTGCCGCGGGTCAGGCGGACCATGGTCTCGTAAATCGCCTGATCGCCATGGGGGTTCAGCTTCATGGTTGCGCCTACGATATTCGCGGATTTCGAGCGGGCGCCGGTAAGCAGCCCCATTTTATACATGGTGTATAAAAGCTTGCGGTGCGAAGGCTTGAACCCGTCGATCTCCGGGATCGCGCGGGACATGATCACGCTCATGGCATAGGGCATATAATTGCTTTCAAGCGTATAGGTGATATACTGGTCCTGTACCTCACCCGCGCCGGGGATATGCGCGTTCTCGCCGAGCGGATTCTCTTTTTTCTCAGGCGCGCCGTCTGTTTTTTTCTTTCTTGCCATACGCTCCTCCTCAGCTCAGGTCGGCCATATCGATGTAGTTATAGCCGTTTTGCGCTATAAAATCTTTTCTGCCCTGCAGGTTGTCGCCCAGCAGCAGGTCGAACATATCCGCCACGGCGTTGGAATCAAAATCGGGATTTACCTTGATCAGTCTTCTCGTAGCCGGGTTCATGGTGGTGAGCCACATCATTTCAGGCTCATTCTCGCCGAGACCTTTGGAGCGCTGAATGGTGTATTTTTTACATCCGATCTCTTCAAGCGCGTCCGTTTTTTCTTTCTCGGTATAGGCAAACCACGTATCTTTCCCGCAGGTGATCTCATACAGCGGAGATTCGGCGATAAAAACCTTGCCTTCGGCGATCAGCGTTGGCATCAAGGCATAGATCATGGTCAGAATCAAAGTACGGATCTGAAAGCCGTCGTAATCGGCGTCGGTGCAGATGATCACTTTGTTCCAACGCAGGTTGTTGATGTTGAATTCCGGCACGCCCTTTACGGCCTTTCCCGATACTTCCACACCGCAGCCCAATATTTTGATCAGATCGGTAATGATCTCGCTTTTGAATACCTTTGTGAGGTCTGCTTTCAGGCAGTTCAAAATTTTGCCGCGTACCGGCATCACTGCCTGAAAACCGGAATCCCGGGCCTGCTTACAGGCGCCCAACGCGGAATCGCCTTCCACGATGAAGATTTCGCGCTCGCTCACATCCTTGGAACGGCAATCCGCAAACTTCTCAATGCGGTTCAGCATGTCCTTTCCGCCGGAGAGCGTCTTCTGAACGTTGAGACGCGTGGCCTCGGCACGCACGCGGGAACGCATGTTGATCAGGATGCGTTCACAGATTTTATCCGCATCCAATTTATTCTCTATAAAATATATCTCGATCTGATGGCGGAAGAACGCAGTCATGGCTTCCTGAATAAACTTATTCGTGATCGCCTTCTTCGTCTGATTTTCGTAGGACGTCTGTGTGGAAAAAGAGGATACGATCAGCATCAGGCAGTCTTCCACATCCTGGAAGATGATCTTCGCGTCGGTTTTATTATACTTTCCGCTGGATTTCAGATACGCGTCGATCTGAGAAACGAACGCGCTGCGCACCGCCTTTTCCGGCGCGCCGCCGTGCTCAAGAAAGCTGGAATTGTGGTAATACTCTTTCAGCGTTTTTTTGTT
>CAMVBR010000027.1 GCA_947165755.1 uncultured Clostridia bacterium | reverse complement strand
AGGGGCCGTTCCAGATCTCCATCAGGTCGAAGGCGGTATCGTCCTCCCACAGGTAAGGGCAGAAGGGGCATTTGGGGTGGTTTACCGAAACGGCAGCCCCCATGGCGCGGGCGCGGCGGATGAGCGCGCGCATCTCTTCCTTTGTGTTGGCGATAAAGCCGTTTTCAAAGGGTGCGGTCACCCCGAAAAAGTTCATGTGGCCCTTGTAATGCGTCCACTCCACGGCGGGGATATAGGTCACGCCGGGCACGAAGGGCAGATGCAGGTTCTCGGCGTAGTTGTTGTGGTCCGCCACCGCAATGAAATCCAGCCCCGCCGCCTTGGCGCGTTCGCCCAGCTCCCAGGGGGAGAATACGCCGTCCGAGGCGGTGGAGTGCATGTGCAGGTCGCCGGCGTAGAGCCTTTGCGCCGGGTAGGTAAAGGCAATCGTGTAGGTCACCTCGCACCCCTCGGGCTCGATATGGTACGCGCCGATCAGAATCTGCCATTCTCCCGGGTCCATGGGGTCCGTCAGGTAGCCGGGGGAGGAGCGGTATTTTCCTACGGTGATACTTTTGTGCGCGGAGCCGCTCCAGCCTAAAAACGCGCCCCGTCCGTTGCACAACCCGAGGTCCACGGTGTTCGAGGGCTTCAGGTCCTTCATCACGCCGCGCCCCTTGGCGGGGTAGTCGTAGCTTACGGTTACCGATTCCGCCCCGGCTGGCACGGAGAAGGGCAGGGCGTAGTAGGTGCCTTCCCGCGCCTTGGGGATCAAGTGCCGCAGCACGAGGGGCTTGGTTTCGCCCGTGCGCGTTTCGTCCATTTCTGCCGCTCCTTTCCTGTTTTGCCGCCGGAATCGGGCGGCAAAAAACTGTCTATCCATTTTTATGATAGACAGAGAATCGGATATTGTCAACCCCTGTTTCGGTTTCCTGCGGATTGCCCGTTGTATTTTTCCGGAATATGGTATATATTATTTAACAGTTGATACAAAACCGGAAAGGAAGATCTATATGAAACCAATCCGCGTCGCCGTGGTCGGGCTGCGGTTCGGCATGGCGCATATCGAGGGAGCGCTGGGCTGCGGCGCCGAGATCGCCGCTATATGCGACTGCAATGAAGATAACCTGCGCTTTGCGGGCGAGCGCTATTCCATCCCCGAAGAAAAGCGGTTTGCCGATTACCGCGCCCTTCTGTCCCGCGGCGATATCGACGCCGCCGTGATCGCGGTGCCCGACCAATGGCACCGCGAGCTTACCTGCGCCTTCCTCAGGGCCGGCAAGCACGTATTGTGCGAAAAGCCGATGGCGCTCACGCGGGAGGATACTATGGCCATGGTCCGCGCCGCCGACGAAACCGGCCGCAAGCTGATGGTGGGGCAGATCTGCCGCTTCACCCCCGCCTTTGAAAAGGCGAAGGCGCTCGTGGAGAGCGGCGTCCTCGGCGAGCTGTATTTTCTGGAATCGGAATACGCCCACGATTACATGAAGATCGTGGATAACTGGCGGGCGGATCCGCTGCGCCACGGGGTGATCGGCGGCGGCTGCCACGCGGTAGACCTGCTGCGTTGGCTCGGCGGCGACCCCGTAGAGGTGTTTGCCTACGGCACGAAACGGCTGCTGCCGCAGGTGCCCTACGACGACGCCACGGTGGCCGTGCTGAAATTCGGCGAAAACACCATGGGCAAGGTGTTCGTTTCCACCGGCTGCAAGCGCGATTACACCATGCGCACCGTGCTCTACGGCACCAAGGGCACGCTCATCTGCGATAATACCTCGCCCACCATGACGCTGTTCACCGCCGGGGAGGACGGCATGGCCCATGCCCCCGAGATCATCGGCGTGGAGGTGAACAACCACAACGCGGTGCGGGAATTCGAGGCCTTTGCCGAGGCCGTTGCGGGGGACGCGCCTGTGCTCACCGACGCCCGCGAGGGAGCGAAAACCGTGGCGGTGTGCCACGCCATCATCGAATCTGCCCGCACGGGGAAGCCGGTGCGGCCGGATTACGCCTTCTGAAATACGCAAAAAACAGGAGAAACTATGAAAAGAAGAATGATTACCGTTTTATGTATCGCTGCGCTGCTGCTCTGCGCGCTTACGGCGGGCTGCGCCAAAACCGCTCCCGCCGCCGCTCCCGCCGTCGACGCCGTTGGTATTATCGGCGCCATGGACGTGGAGGTCGCCTCATTGAAGGAGGCGGCCGCGATCACCCGCACCACCGCCGTGGCCGGTATGGAGTTCTGCGAGGGCACCCTCGGCGGCAAGGCCGTGGTCATCGTGAAATGCGGCATGGGCAAGGTGAACGCCGGCATCTGCGCCAACACGCTCATCAACGAATTCGGCTGCACGCGCATCATCAACACCGGCGTGGCGGGTTCGCTGGATCCCGCCATCGATATCGGCGATCTGGTGGTCTCCGTGGACGCGGTGCAGCATGATTTCACCGTGGAGGCCATCGGCTTCGCCAAGGGCGAAATCCCTTACACGGGGCTTTACGCCTTCCCGGCGGATGAAGCCCTGCGGGCCGCCGCCGTGGACGCGGTGAAAAACGCCGCCCCCGAAGCGCACGTGTTCGAGGGCAGAGTGTGCTCCGGCGACCAGTTCATCTCCGAACCCGCGCAGAAGGAGAAGATCGTCGCCGATTTCGGCGGCATGTGCTGCGAAATGGAGGGCGCTGCCATCGCGCAGGCCTGTTACCTGAACGATACCCCCTTCGTGATCATCCGCGCCATCTCCGATAAGCCGGATGGGAGCGGGGCCGTGGATTACCAGACCTTCGAGGCGCAGGCGGCCGCCCGCTGCGCCGATATCGTCCGCTATATGGCGGAGCACCTGTGATTCATTAAGGAAAGCGAGGAAAGATACCGTGAAAACCGTTGTATTTCTGCTGCCCCTTTGCCTTGTGTGCGCGCTGCTGCTTTCGTCCTGCGCGGGCAAGCGAGCCCCTGAGGCGTCCACCGAGGCGTCCACCGAGGTGTCCACCGAGGCCCCTGCCGTTTACGAAGCTGTGGAAACGGGCATTGAGAGCGTAAACAAATACGGCAATATCATATTGAAAGTGAAGCCCGACGAAATGCAGGCCCTCGGTTACGAACCCGCCGATATCGTGCTGGTGCAGATCGGTACGGCAAGTATGGAAATGCCCGTGGGCGTCGCCTATTCGGACGTGGACAGCGGCGAGCCTGTATGCCGGTATAAATATGACGACGAGGACGGCGATCAGGTGGTGCTGGCCGTAAACGCCGGCAACCTCGCCGCCGAAATGGGCATGGCCGAGATCCGCCGCATCGAGGAAGACCCCGGCTTCGAGTGCGTTTGGGCCGAGGGCTTCGGCCCCGATACGCCCGTGCGCGTCACCATGGCGCAAAAGCAGGGTTTTGCCGAGGAATACGCCATGCACCGGCTCGGTGCCGTGCGCACCAACGACCGGGCGGATTACGCCGACCTTACGGACGAAGCCTACGCCAATTTCCGCGCCGTGGCCACCCCCGGCATGGGCAGCGGGGCGCTGTGCCGGTCCTCTACGCCCGTCGATCCCGATTTGAACCGCAATCAGGAGGCGGACGCCGCTCTCGCCGCCCACGGCGTGCGTGCCATCGTGAATATGGCAAATTCCGAAGAGGTCATGCGGGCCTTCCCCGGCTATGCCGATACCGAATACGCGAAATGCGAAACGGCGGCCCTGAATATGGAAATGGACTTCTTTTCGGACGCTTTCAAAGAGAAGCTGGCAAACGGGTTCCGCTTTATCGCTTCCCACGAGGGGCCCTACCTCATCCACTGCAAGGAGGGCAAGGACCGCACCGGCTTTGCCTGCGCCGTGCTCGAGTGCCTGATGGGCGCGTCGCTTGCCGACGTGACCGCCGATTATATGCTCACGTATTATAATTTCTACGGCGTTACGCCCGAGGACGCGCAGTACGCCGCCATTGCCGAAAGCAATATCGTAACGTCGCTGGCGAAGGCCTTCGGCACGTCCCCCGCCGCGCTGGCGGAGGCAGACCTGAAGCAGTGCGCCGCCGATTACCTGCAGGGCATCGGCCTTTCCGCCGAGGAGCTGGCCGCGCTGGAGGCCAATCTGGCGAAGGACTACGAGGAAGAAAAAACGGAAGTGCATTAAAAATTAAAAATGAGGAATGAGGAATGAGGAATGAGGAATGAGGAATGAGCTCCGTTCATACCCGATTATATGCCAAAATTCCCTGTTCCTTATTCCTCATTCAACCGAATTTCCGCTAAAATTACGAATTACGCATTACGCATTGGTAATTCCTCATTTCTCATTCCTCATTCAAAAAGCCCCCGCCGACCGGCTTCCCGGCAGGCAGGGGGCTTATCTTTACGGCTTATTTCAGTTTAAGGTAATCCGCGTCCGCTACGGGCTCCAGCCACTCGTTGGCGGTCTCTTCGCCGGGAACCTCGATGGCAAGGTGGGCAAACCAGCTATCCGGCGCGGCGCCGTGCCAGTGCTTCACCTCGGGCGGGATGTTGATCACCTTGCCCGGGGTCATCTCCACGGCTTCTTCGCCCCAGGCCTGATAATACCCTCTGCCGCCCACGCAGATGAGCATCTGTCCGCCGCCGCTTTTGGCGTGGTGCACGTGCCAGTTGTTGCGGCAGCCCGGCTCGAAGGTGACGTTGAACACGGGCACCTGCGCCGTCGATACCGGGGCAAGGTAGCTTTGCCCTACGAAAAACTGCCCGTAGGGGTTCTCTTCGCCGATGGGGAAGGGGATGGTATTCTGGAATTTTTCCTTCTCCGTAGCCGCCCGGGCGTTGTCGTTCCACACCTCTTTTGCAAGGCGGAACACGGCCCAGCCCTTCGGCCAGCCCACGTACATGGCAGCGTGGGTGATCACGGCGGCGATCTCTTCCTTGGTTACGCCGTGGGCCTTCGCGTTGCGCAGATGATAGGTGAGGGAGCTGTCCGTAATGCCCGAGGCCATCAGCGATACCACGGTTACGATGCACTTGGTTTTAACGTCTATGGCCGCCTCGTTCCACACCTCGCCGAAGAGAACGTCGTCGTTCAGGTGCGCAAAGGTCGGGGCGAAGGAACCGAGCTGATCCCTGCCTGCCGTCTGTACGATTTTTTCACTCATATCTGTATGCCTCCTTTGGTTTATGCCTGTTACGCGCCCAGCAGCCGGATGATGCAGCCGTAGGTGAGCGTGTATACCGTGTGTTCGGTGAAACGAACCTCCGCCGCCCCCATGGCTTCCTTCTGTTTTTTCGTTACGGAAGTATAGGGGTAAATGCCGAACATGAACGGGAAAAACACGTAGATAAAGCGTTCGGCCTCGGCCTTTGTCATGCCGGGAATGAACTTTTTCAGTATCGCCCGCACGTTCTCTATCGATCTGCCGTAGGAGGCCTTGAACTCTGTGAGCAGCTCCGCGCGGCTGTTGGCCTCCATATCATAGTTGTTCATGGCGAGCAGTTTTAAAAGCTGCTCGCGTTTTTCCAGCGACCGGGCGATGGCGTCGGCGATATCATGGCGCGTTAGGGGCGCGTTTTGCGCCAGGATCCGCTCCAGATCCCCGTTCCAGCGGTCGTATTCCCGCCCGTACAGCGCCAGAAAGATCTCTTCCTTCGTTTGAAAATAGTTGTAGATCGTGGGGCGCGAAAAGGGCACCGCGTTGCCGATCTCCTTCAGGGTGATCTCCTTAAAGCTCATGGTTTTATACAGCCGCTCGCAGGCGTTGATGATCTCTTCCCTCCGCCCCGCGATCAGCTCGGGCGTGCCTTTGATCATGATCCTTCCCTCTTTCCCTTGATGTGAACTGACACTGTGTCAGCAGTTATATTATACACGGTTGCTGACATGGTGTCAATACGTTTTTTCGGTTGAAAAGCGCCTTTGCCGCGTGTATAATAGGCTTGAATCATCTTTCGCCCCGTCTTCGCGGGGCAGAGGAGGCAGCCCCATGACCATACGGCATACCACGGCGGCAGATCTCAGTCGCGTAATGGAGATCTACGCCCGCGCCAGGGAATTTATGGCGCAAACCGGCAACCCGAACCAGTGGGGCCCCACCCGCTGGCCCCCGCGCTCGCTCATTGAAAAGGATATCGCCATGGGCCGCGGCTACGTGTGCGTGAACGACGCCGGCAGGGTGATCGGCGCGTTCTATTTCGCTTCGGGGCCCGATATCGAGCCCCGCTACCGCGATATCACCGAGGGCGCGTGGGCCGACGATAGGCCCTACGGCGTGGTGCACCGCATCGCTTCGGACGGTTCCGAACCGGGCGTGGGCACGTTCTGCCTGCATTGGGCCTACGGCCAATGCGGGCGTCTTCGCATCGATACCCACCCCGATAACCGGGTGATGCAGGGGCTGCTTTCAAAGCTCGGCTTTGAAAAGCGGGGGATCATCCACGTGGAAGAGGACGACAACCCCAGATTTGCCTACGAAAAGCTGTAACCAAAGCAAAGGACCGTCGCCCCGGCGACGGCCCTTTTCGGAAAAAGATGAAAAATGTGCGATGAAAGATAAAAGAAGCCGACGGCTGCATTTGAAACCGCGAAGAACAAAGATCATTGTTATATTTTATCTTTTATCTTTTATCTTTTCTTTCGATATCGCGCCCTCTGCGCCAAATCGCAAGGTCGGCGATCACGAGCCCGGCGCAAGCGAGCCTTACGGCAAAGCCGCAAAGGGCGGGGGCGAGGCCCCAGGCCCGGTTCATCTGCAGCGGCAGAAGCCTTAAAATCAGGTCCGCGCCGATGAAAGCCGCGTAAACGACGCGCGCGGTCACGGCGGTTTTTTCTTTGGCCTTCAATAGCTTATTGCCGAGTATGCCCACAAGCAGCGCAGCCGCCAGCAGCGCGGCGCAAACGGCGGATTCGCTCGACGTGGCGCGGAACAGGGCCGAAAGCCCGAGGGCTTCGGGACGGCTCACGGCGCAAAAGCCGAGGCCGCACAAAAAATCGGGGACGCCGCCGGTTTGAAACAGCGCCATATAGCCCGAGGCGATCAGGATATACAGCACCGGCAGCAGCGAGGCCGCCTGAAACACGCGCAGGCTTACCTGCGCGCCGGTCAGCTTGCGGGGGAAGGAAAGTCCGAATTTCATTCGCGCGCCTCCGTTTCCCCGGGGGCAAGATAGCGGGCGGCAAAATCGTCCGAAAGCGCGTCGGGCGTATTCTCCCGGTATGCGATCTCCCCGGTGGCAGGGTCGATGAACAGCACCTCGGCGGTCCTCTGCCGCGGGTCCATGCCCGCGGCCGTCATGCCGTACAGGGCGCACAGCGGGTTCGTGGCGGGGGCGTTCGAGGGCATAAGAAAGCCGGTCACGCAAACGAGCTTGCCGTCGCCGTTTTTGCCGCGCAGGATCGTATCGCGCAGCAGCGTCTCTTTTTCCAGCGTGTTCAGGTCGATTTTTATAAAATCGCACGTCACCAGCCCCAGGTCGGTCATGGTGTATTCGTTGGTATAGAGCGTATCGCCGTGCTTCACGCAGCCCCATTCCACCCCAAAGCTGCCCTCCAATACCAGCTTGCAGGTGTTTTCGGGGCCCACGTAAAGGCCGTTGGGGTGGTAGGTGGAATACCGCACTGCGTAGTTCGTGCCCTCAACGGGGTAGTATTCGTTCACCGGAAAGGGGTTTTTCGTGTTCAGTATGGCCACGGTCACAAGCAGCGTGAGCGCAGTGAATACCGATACGACCACCACCAGCGCGTTCATTGAAAATTTCGGTTGGTCCATAAGAAATCCTCCGTATCGTGCTTATAAAATATAACACAAACGCGCATTTTTGTAAATAGAGGGCAACCCTGTTTTTCCGCGGTTTTCCGTTCGTTTTGCGTGCCGTAGGCGGAAAACAGCGGAGAGAAAGTGAAGAGAACGGCCAGCCTCGCCGATACCGCGCATAAGCTTCCGAATGCCTTCCGTCGGCTTGCGTGTGCGGTAACGCAAGGCCCGCAGCCCCGGGGAAAAGAGATCCCTTTTCGCATATCGCGGGGCGCCGAATCCCGCAGATCCGCCGAGATCTGCAATCGCAGAGCGCATTCGCGCAATATCATTTCTCCGTTGTGCAATATCATTTCTCCGTCGCTTCTTGACACGATCGAAAGGATATGTTATATTTTATCCCACAGTTTATCTTTTCGGGGTGTGGCGCAGTTGATAGCGCGGATGGTTTGGGAGCGTGTACGCTTTCCCGCCTCTCACAAACCCGCAAACGCCGGGAACCGTTGACACACCTGCGTTTTCGTCCATCACAAAAAATCATAAACCCATCAAAAAACCGCCGTTGACCACATGTTTGACCACAACGGCGACCACATAAAAAAAGCCATCGGGGTGTGGCGAAGTTTGGTATCGCGCTTGGTTTGGGACCAAGAGATTTCGCAGGTTCGAATCCTGTCACCCCGACCAAAATTGCGGCAAAGTCCGCACAAAAGCCGCAGAATTTTAATCCTCTGCGGTTTTTTTTGTTGAACAGGAGTGAAATGAAAATGTGCTCTATTGATTCAGACATATCTTATTTACAGTATGAAGATTATGCTCAAAGTGCTAACACACTTTTTCATTTTCTTACAAAGCCGGAATACTTAAAACAAATTCTTATAAAACGAGCTTTAATTCCTCGTTATTGTATTGAAACGATAGATTATTTAAATATACACAACGAAGGATTCTTATTTGATAAAGTTGCCATATTGCAAAAATGCTTTTGCGACATTCCTTTTCATAAGCTTGCGGAATCCTTTTCGGTAAACGGTGTTGGAGAATCCTATAATAATCTAAATTCAGATGAAAAAGCTGATCTTGAAAAAAACAACACACATTTTGCTTATTACGGAGAATATGCAATAGCTTTTTCCAAAAGTTGGGGAGAAAAGAAAAACCTTCAACCTATTCACTATCTTAATAAAGACTCTATATATACAAAAGACTATTCGTCTTTATTCAATACTATTATTAATAGTGAGGATTTACCTGCTGATTATGCACAAGATGTCTTAAACCGATTGTCTTTTATCAAACCGCTCCGGGGAATCATGCAAAGAAGAATTAAACGATTGGATTCTTCTTTTGTAACAGTTGAACTCTACAAGAATTTTCATGATGAATGCGAATGGAGATATATTCCCAATTCGGAACTGTTGACTTCTTTGAATATTGAAAGCATTATTGCAAACCCCACAGTTATCCCTTTTTACTTAGACATAAACAAAGGGTTAGAAAATGATCGTTACAAAAGTCTATGGCTCGATTTTTCCTATGATGAAATCCGATATATTATTGTTCCAGACACAAACGCGCGAGTTGATATCATAGAAACCATCTTGGCATTATCTGATACATGTTTTGAAAACCAAGAAAACATTCCAATGCAAAAAAATATAATGATTAGCAAAATCCTTGTGTTATCAGAGATTAGGAAGGATTGGTAATATGCCAAATAGAATAAAAGACATTTTTTCCAATGAAATGTATAGCTTTAACAGTCAGTTGTATTTCAAAGATGAAGATTCATACAAACAATTTCTATCTGCAGTACAAACAGTACAAGAAGAAGGACATGTAGTGCCCGTAGATGGCATTACAAAAATCTCTACGAAAGTAAACAATAATGGATCGTCTTTTCCTTTAGAAGAACAAACCAGTATTATTAATTGTGTTGTTGGCCCGGTTTCTGAACCCGTTACAGTTTCTGTTGATGTCGGGGGAAATAAAAGGAACATCTTATTCCAGAGACAAAGAATAAAGGATAAGGTAATTATCTCATCACGCCACAATGATATTGTTTTTTTTGTGTTTTCTTTTATTCCTGATCAAGAGAAACATACTGTAAGCTATAGAATTCAATATGATAAAGCAAAGACTATAGAAGAAT
This sequence comes from uncultured Clostridia bacterium, assembly GCA_947165755.1. Classification (GTDB taxonomy): domain Bacteria; phylum Bacillota; class Clostridia; order Oscillospirales; family Acutalibacteraceae; genus RUG806. The sequence continues at coordinate 5,052 of CAMVBR010000027.1, read as the reverse complement.
TAGCAGAAAGCTTTTGTATCGCAGAAGCACTTATATCACAACTTTATAAAAAAGAGACTCCAGCAATCGACAAAAACACAGTTTCAGTAATTGATTTGCAAAAGTACTTCCACAAACAAAAATCTCTTTTAGAACGATTGCTTTTCATTGAAAGAGAGTATGCTATTTCTATTGATCCTTCTTTATTGTCTGATCTTTCAGTTGAAGAACAACAAGAAATTGATGAATTATATCTTTTGCTTACCATTCATAAACCAGTTAGGTTTAATGGAAAACTAACATCAACAGAGGGAACAAAGATTACTCTATACGATGGCTCTTCCAAATCTGTAATTGGAAGTCAAATAGAACTAACGTTTTCAGGAACGATTGATTTTGATATTTTAGGACAAACCATCAGAATGTATACAGCAAATCTCCTGGAAAACGCTATTGTAAAAGATATCAAAAAAGAGAAGAATGGCAATACAACAATTTTTTATGGAGATACCGACAGTAAACCAATGTTTATCTCGTTTTCTGCTTTTAAAACCGAAGCGGAAGCATCTATTGAACACAAAAGAATAATGGAACATAAAACTGATTATATCCATGCGTTATCTAGTGATAATTATATAAAAGAATACTACACATAATAACGGTTTTGATAGCTATTTTTGTTGCCAAAACTATCGTCTGTTTAATTTAATAACCAAGCCACCTGTGAAAAATGGGTACACAGGTGGCTTGGTTCTTTTATTTGGAATAAAGACTATTGGACTCCAAAAGCACTTTGGATTGTTGCTGCAGTTATTTTTGTTTGTAACACATTAACCTGCAATATCAGCTCTCCGACTACCTGTTCGTTTGTCGCCCTATCCCAAGTTGTTGTTCCTGCTGCGAGATGCGCTGTAGTCGTAGCAGCCATCACGTCTGCATCCTCCAACCGAAGAGACTGGATCAGTGAGATTGCTTTAGATCTGTCTAAGTAGCTCGTACGGTTGAATTCATCGATGATCTGTTGACGGTCGCTCAAATCTTTATTCATTTTAATATAATCAAAACGTTGTTTGTCATCCATATTGATTGATTCCAAATTCCTTTCATGCGTAATCTTTGTTTATGCGGTGCAAATAAAAAGCTGTGGACAGATATAATCCTGAATAACCATCAGCTTTTATTCTCTAACCGTAATGCCTAAACAAGCTTGTGATCATTCGTATAAGAATTCCAACTGCAAAGCGGAAGGTTATCGTCAGATCGTCCGCTTTCTTTATATTCGAGGACTCTTTTCTGATGGATTACGTCGGCGTTATGTATCGCGTCGTCCAAAAGGGGTAAAAAGACTTTTTCAATCACTTCGGCATCGTTCTTCTCATAGCCCTTTGAATATCCGTTCTCTTTCAGCAGCTTGTCCAAAATATCCTGTAGAGCGTCTGCATCCTTTTCGGTTTCAAACTTTTTGAAATGATCGATCAGCCAAACTTCAAATGCAGCGTTTGAAAAAGCAACGCCGATCCCGTTGGTCTTGGCAAGATCCATCGCCTGATATATAGATTCATCCGTGAACTCATCCTTATCAAACACGCACCAGACTCGATTGGCCACACTTTTTTGTTTCACCGCGCATTTTACCAACTTCAGAGGATCGCTGTTCAGAAACCGAACCGTTATCTGATAAATCGTGCTGTAATTTGCTCGCAGTGCTTCAAAATAGTTCTTCTCACTTCGTTTACCGTTTGTCAGGATCAGCAATTCATCCCGGACAGGCAAATTCTTTGTTTTTCTACCCATCATGCACCTCAGTCTTTCGTCTGCATATCCGGGATGGAAGCATAGAAACCGGCAAGATACCGCTTGCTGAACAAATCGTTTTTGCGAACACCGTTAAAATCAGCAAGAGAAACCAACGAACTCCGTCCTTGCTTATCCTTACTGGTGAAGTAGATTTGATCTCTGCGGAGCCCTTCGTCCATCAGCATTACATTGTGCGCCGTGCAGATCAACTGCGCGTTCTTCGGATTGTTTTCGATGGAATTAAACAGACCGATAATATAATCCGCTACAAGGAAATGAAGCTTGCTGTCGATCTCGTCAAGGAAGATAGTCATTCCCAGATCCAACGCGGCAAGGATCCATCCGAGATAGCAAAACAGCCGGATCGTTCCTTCCGAATTAAAACCGTTATCCTTGAACAGCATAACGTGTTTGTTATCTGTAACTTTGTCTTCCTGATCGAAAACAGGAAAATCAGTTTGCATATCAATACGATACAAGCTGTTGTTCTCAGTTTTAAATTGCCCGGGGGTTGTAGGTAATTGCAGCTGAAGCTGCTGTATGTCCGGCGTAACGGAAATGCTCTCGACCTTATCTTTTTTTACCTTAAAATCGGCAATACCGATATCAGCACGCTTGAGGATTTCAAGCGCTTTTTCTTTGTACTTTCCGTTATTCATGGTGTAAATATCTAATGCGTTTGCATTGTTTTCAAAAACAATCAGCGTATTAGAGAACCATTTCAGAACAGCGTTAAGATGTTGATTGATCGGAAGATTGAAATTGTTTCCGACAGAGAGGAACAACGTGGCGTCAGGAATTTTGATTAAAGAGATCTCCTTTTGGGAAAGACCTTTTACCGTCAACTCCGCATCTTTACGCTCAAATACCGGCGTCAGGTGCTTTTCTCTCTTGGACAACCACTCATGAATGATTCTCCCGCCTAAAATCTCAAATCCATATTTATAATAAATACTGTCCTGGATGATTTCAACCTCATAAAGGCTTGGTACTTCCACGGCGCCTGTTCTAAAAGCAAACGCCTCATTTCCTGCAACGATGGGAAGGTGTGCTGCGGAAAATCGAACAACACTTGCCATATAGGAAAACGCTTTAATCAAATTCGATTTGCCGGAGGCGTTTCCGCCGAAAACTACGGCAGATTTAATTAACTCATTATCACCGTTCGGCAATGCGCTTTCATCTGCAAAAAAAGTATTGATTTCTCTCTTTGTAGTGTCTGCGGCCGCCTGCATGGAAAGCACCGTCTCGTCGTAAAAGGATCGGCAATTGCTGAATCTGAAATTCACCAGCATCCGGATCACAACCTTTCAGAAATAATCAGTACAAATATTTGCACTTCCGTTATTAATATACGCTGTTTCTTTCAAAAAATCAACAGTAATTCATATAAAATTGAAATATTTTTGCAAATAATACTGTTTTACTTCTTGTTTTCGAGGATTAACACGTTTTCTCTCACAACAGGATTGTATCACATCTCACTCCACAGGTTTCCTTCTTTTTTCAGCAGCCATAAGAGACTCGCCTGAAAGCGATGGCTTCAGGCGAGTTCCTTTTTCTTTGTTTATGCGGCGCAAAAAAAAGATATGGGGAAGTTATATTTTGAAGTATTTTTGAAGTATTCTTTAGCTTTTATGCATCTCAAAAGTAACGCTTATTCCTGAGCCAACGAATCTAACACCGCAAGATTCATCTGATAAAACTTTTCGTTTCCGTGTTTTGATTCAATAAGAAAATGATTCCTGTCTAAATAAGATAGTTTCATTTTGAGGGTAGTCCGGGATATATGGAGGAATGAAAGCAACCCTTTGGTCGGAATCCCTTGTTCGCTAAACAAGGCAGCTTGAATCAAGACGGAATAAAGAGTATAATCTAATTCTTTCGTTGGATTAAAAATTGGTTTAATAAGAGATTCATATTTGTTCCATCTCTGCAAACCACTTTCCAATGAATGAATCAATTCCTCCTCTGTTTTATGAATCAGTTGAAGCATTGTAATTAAGAATGGCGTCAAATCTGCTAAATTCTTAGGTTCATTACAAATTGCAAATGCTTTATAATATTGATTGATGTTTTCTTTAATTGTACTCGAAATGCGAAGTGCCAACAAGTGTTCCAATTGTTTGGATATACAATAGCTGAGGATAAACCTTCCCAACCTGCCATTTCCATCATAAAACGGATGGATATATTCAATCAAATAATGGAAAATACAAATCCGAAACAACGGGGGAATGGAATCATCATCAAGAAATTTTAGTGCTTGTTCCATTGCTGTAATGATTTTTGCTTCTGGATACAAGCCTTTGTGAATTGATTTACCTGAAGGAGAGAATACTTCAGCAAGTTCTTTCCTGAATATCTGCCCATCGGGATAGTTTTCTTTGTTTTCTCCTACCACCTCTGGTAAAACCAACTCATTATAAAGATCCCTGATATCTTGACATGTTCCCAAGGAAACTTTTTCGTTTTCTGTCAACTTGTAATACTTATTGACGATACCAATAAACTTTACTTTTTTTCCTTTATGCTGCGATTGTTCTTCGAGTATAGATAATGCCTCTCCGATTTCTTTCCGGCTACTATGGACGCCTTCAATATTATTGGTTATGACAATTTCATCAATCAAGCACTTCCTTGCATACTGAGACAGCGCTTTCCCCGGAAGTTGTTCACAGAGAAGGGCTATTTTTTTATCCAAATGTAGTATTTCGCTAAGCAACAGCACCACATCTGTGTTTTGTTGAAAAAATGCGGAGTTTCCTGATATAGTAAAATCCAAATGAATTGTACTGTCAGAGGTATATCGCATATTATAGGTTTGTTGATAATTATCTTTATCTGAATAATAAATCTTCTTTAAATCCATATAGGACATAATATACCTCCATTTTTCAGGTTTTCTATTAATATGCGATCATAATACCACAAAGTATTAACAAAATCAAGCAAAAACTTTTAATACTTTTTAAAAATATGTTGTTACATTATTAATTATTACCGTTTTTATCATTTCTTATGCGTTCCCGCACTTTTTCAATCATTTGCTCCAGCAGGGGTTCCACCTCTTCGCGGGTGGGTGCGTAGACGGTGTGGACTTCGCGTTTGCCCTGGGCGTTGGTGGGGGTGTAGCGGCCTTCAAACAGGTGGTCGTTGATCTGGTAGATGCCGCCGGTGCCGGACTTGCGGATTTTGCCGCGGCAGGGCTCGAATTTCGCCCTCTGCGGCGGGGTGTCCTGCTCGGCGGGTGTTTCCCCGCCGGCGGCCTCGCGG
>CAMVBR010000026.1 GCA_947165755.1 uncultured Clostridia bacterium | reverse complement strand
AATGAGGAATGAGGAATGAGGAATGAGGAATGAGGAATGAGGAATGAGGAATGAGGAATGAGAAACGAAAAAGGCTAATTGTAATTGTGCTGCGGCTGATCACGCTTTCATGCCGTTATCTGATTCATGCTTTAACGCGGCGAGAGCAGCAGCTACGTCAAAGGAAAAGAGCTTGCCGTGATCGCACAGATCCATGAGCGGCTCCAGCACGAAGGCGCGCTCCCACATACGGGGATGGGGCAGGATCAGCTCATGGGTATTCCTTTCTTCCCCTTCATAGAGCAGAAGATCGATATCGATCACACGCGGTCCGTTCTTGATTTGACGCACCCTGCCCATACCCGCTTCCACACCGAGGCATACGCCCAAAAGCGCTTCCGGCGAAAGGGCGGTTTCCACTTCCCCGCAGGCGTTCGTGAAATCCGGCTGGTCCAAATATCCCCACGGCGCTGTGATATACATATTGGATAAGCGTTTCGGAACCACCCCCGGAACGAGAGAAAGCGCCTGCCAGGCTTCCCTGATATGCGCTTCCCCGTTGCCGATATTGGAACCGAACGCAAGATACGCCCGTTTAACCATTTCGTTCTCTCCTGATATTCACCGCCACAAAGCCGAAATCCGCCTTGATGGGCGCTTCGGGCTTTTTGAGCGTAACTTCTACGGCGCGGACCTTTTTATACTGCTTCAGGATCGCGTTGCACACCGTTTGCGCGGCTTTTTCGAGCAGATCGTACTTTTCGGCGGTAAATACGGCGGTCACGGTTTTGATGACCTTCGCGTAGCTCACCGTATCCTCCACCCGATCCGTTTGGCAGGGAACGGACAGATCCAGCTCCGCCGTGATATCCAGCACGAAGTGCTGCCCGTTCTCTTTTTCCTCCGGATTCACGCCGTGGAAAGCGAAGATCCGGAGGTCGTGTATAATTATTTTATCCATATCACTTCTGATGATAGGTGCTGAGGAAATCGCCGAGGTCGTGCATGGCCTTGGAAAGCTGCGCCGGCTCGGGCAGCATAACGATACGGAAGTGATCGGGCTGCGCCCAGTTGAAGCCGCTGCCGGGAATGATCATCACGTGCTTTTCATGCAGATAATCGAAAGCGAACTGCTTATCGTTGGTGATGTTGAAGCGCTTCACGTCCAGCTTGGGGAACAGATAGAATGCCGCCTTGTTCTTTACGTATGTAACGCCTTCGATCTCATCCAGCGCGCTGCAGCAGGCCTCGCGCTGCTCATAGAGGCGGCCACCGGGCACCAGCATGCTTTGGGTGCTCTCGTTATCCGCCAGCGCCGCAGGGATCACCAGCTGCATGAGGGCGTTGGAGCACAGCCGCATGGCGGCAAGGGCGTTGATCCCGCCGATGTAATCCTTGCCCTTCTCCTTGTTGCCGCTCATTATCATCCAGCCGCAGCGGAAGCCGCACACGATATGGGACTTGGAAAGGCCGTTGAAGGTGACCGTGAACAGATCGGGGCAGAGCTCGCCGATGGAGGTGTGCTCCACGCCGTCCATGATAAGGCGGTCGTAGATCTCGTCGGAGAATACGATAAGGTCGTGCTCGCGCGCCACGTCCGCGATCTGCATGAGTACCTCTTTGGGGTATACCGCGCCGGTGGGGTTATTGGGGTTGATGATGAGGATCGCCTTGGTGCGCGAGGTGATCTTGCGCTTGATATCCTCGATATCGGGATACCAGTCGCTTTGCTCGTCGCAGATATAATGCACCGGCACGCCGCCCGCGATGTAGGCGGAGTTGGTCCACAGAGAATAATCGGGAGACGGGATGAGGATCTCGTCGCCGTCGTTGAGCAGCGCCGTGAGCGCCATGGAGACCAGCTCGCTGACGCCGTTGCCGATGAAGATATCCTGATTATCGATATTGGGCAGACGCTTGCCGAGGTGGTAGCGGTAGATGGCCTCTCGGGAGGCGGGCATACCGCGCAGGTCGCAGTAGGCGGCTGCCTTATCCACGTTTTCGAGCAGCGCGTTTCTTACGCTTTCTGGAATACCGAAGCCGAAGGTGGCGGGGTTGCCTGTGTTCAGACGCAGCACGTCGATGCCTGCGGCGCGCATACGGTTGGATTCTTCAAAAATGGGGCCGCGGATATCGGAATGCACGTATTTCAGCTTTTCCGCGCGAAGGATCTCATCCATGTTCAATACATCTCCTATCAAATGATAATATTATTTTAATATAATTAAGGCTGCGGCGCAATACACCGCGCCTCGGTTTCGGACTCGACGGAAATAAAATTGTTGCGCTCAAAATACAGCGCGTGCATTCTGAGCGGACGGCAGAAGTCGTCGATGGGAACAAAAAGCTGCCCCTCGTTCAGGCGCAGACAGGGGCCCGCCATCGTTTGCTCCCCTTCGCTCGTCAGCATCACGGCGCTGTTTTCGGTAAATTCGGCAAACCGGCCGTAGATCTCAACGCGGATCTTCCCGGGGCGCCGTTCGGCCGTGCCGCCGGTGAAGCCCATAAGGGGGCCGGGGCACAGATACCATACGCCGTTTATCTTCTGCGGCAGGGTGTGCTCGTTGCACATGCCGAGATCGTACCCCTTGAATTTGAGGCGGGTGCGGTTGTAGACCGGCGCGGGATCGGGCGGTAAAATGCGGTCGTTCTCTTTATCGATTACGCACTCGTCCACAAAGCGCCCATCCTCCACGTAGGCGCGCAGGGTGCATACGCCGCCGCGCACGGTGACCACCGTATACATGGAGAGGTTTTCTTCATGCGGGTAGGTTTTGGCGTTCCACACCTTGGGGATCACGCGGGCGCCGGGCGGATTGCGGTTGCCGCTGCCCAGGTTATAATGCACCGCGCCCTCGCTCGGCTTATCAAAGAGCGCGTTCCCGCGGCGCGGGTAGGAGCGGGCAAAGGAATGCTCGTGACCCGAGAAAACAAGATCGCACTTGTCCATACCGGGCGCAAGCGACGGCCACGTATCTTCGTTTTCGGTGGTGGCGCCGGCATAACAAACGGGAAAATGATGCACGGCAAACTTCCACGTTTTGTTGCTCCCGGCGGCGTCGCGCAGGAGCCATTCGTTCATCTCTTCATAGTAAGAGGTGCCGAGCACGCTGAAATGCACGTTGCCGTAATCAAAGGAATAGGTTGCCGTTTTATAACAGTCCGGCCCGTTATACGGGTAGGAGCCGCGCAGCATATTGGAAAAATAGGTCGCCTTGTCGGAATAATACTTTCCGGTAAATGAGAAATAATCCGCAAAGCCCATATCGTCGTGATTGCCGAGGCACAGCATCACCGGCATGCGCTCTGCAACGCCCGAAAGGCCGTTCATGAACCCGGTCCACTGCACGTCCGTCTGCCCGCAGTTGGTGTTGTCGCCCGCGGTAAGAATAAACTCGCATTCGGGATGCTTCGCCAAAATGCTTTTCAGGATCCCGTTAAATCCGGTATAATCCGCGGGGGGCTCGGGATCGCCGGTCTGCGTATCGGACAGGCAAAGGAATGAGAATTCTTCAGGGGCCTCCCGCGCGGTACGGAACGTGAACACGGGACTGCGGAAAGAATCGTCCCCTACCGTATACTCATAATACGTATCGGGGGCAAGCCCCGTCATTTCGGCAAACCAGAAATTGCTCTCATCCAGATCCGTTTCAAAACGGTTGCATTCGGCTTCTCCCCGGGTCCATTCATCCGCGCCGCCCCGCTTTCTGAAAAGCACGTAACCGCAGCGTATTAACGCTGCGGTACGCCAACGCACCGTCATGGCGCGGGACGGATCGGAACGGACGGACAGCATGATCTGATCCGGCTGTTGTTTTGAGCCGCGCAGCGGCTTCCATTCTTCTTTCGTCATAACGTGTAAATCATCCTGCTACGGTAAACTCCATGGAGCAGGCAAGGTCTTTCCTGGAGGTGATATCTTCCGTTTCGTCGCCGTTGTCATCCTTGCCGATCTCAATGGCCGTGGGCGCGGCATGGAGCTTCACAACGCCGGAAACGCCCTCGTTCACGGTAAATACAAGCGTTGCGACGGTTTCGGACGTAAAATTATAAGTGGTTGCGGAAAAACCGCTGATAACGGTTTGCCCCGCTTCGTCTCTGGTTTCGAGAATGAAATCCTTGGGATCGCCGCCTTCGGAATAAACAAGGGTAAGCTGGGATGGATCGTAACTGACGGCGCAATCAAACCATGCGACCCGCTTAAGATCGTTCAGAGAAACCGTAACGGTGACCTGATCGCCGGGGGCATATTCGGTTTTATCCGCCGAAAGCCTGAAATGCGGCTCCTTGGACTGCCCACAGGACGCGAACAAAATCACCACGGCAAGCAGTAAAGCAGCTACGGTAAAAACGTTTCTTTTCATATAACGCACCTCCGGAACGGGGATCACACGAAATCCTTCAGTCTCTTGGAGCGGTTGGGGTGACGGAGCTTGCGCAGCGCCTTCGCCTCGATCTGACGGATGCGCTCACGGGTAACGTTGAATTCCTTGCCCACTTCCTCCAGCGTGCGCTGATGGCCGTCTTCCAGCCCGAAACGCAGGGTGAGCACCTTGGCCTCTCTGGGGGTCAGGGTGGAGAGCGCCAGGGCGATCTCTTTTTTCAGCATGGACTGGCTCGCCGCCTCGGCGGGGGCAAGGGCCTCTTCATCGGGAATGAAATCGCCCAGGTGGCTGTCTTCCTCTTCGCCGATGGGGGTCTCGAGGGAAACGGGCTCCTGCGATACGCGCATGATATCGCGCACCTTTTCGGCGGGCATATCCAGCACCGCTGCGATCTCATCCGCCGTGGGCTCTTTGCCGTTCTGGTGCAGAAGCTGCGAATTGGCCTTTTTCACCTTATTGATGGTTTCCACCATATGTACCGGTATACGGATGGTACGGGCCTGGTCGGCAATGGCGCGGGTGATGGCCTGCCGGATCCACCACGTGGCGTAGGTGGAGAACTTGAAGCCCTTGGTGTAATCGAATTTTTCAACCGCCTTGATGAGGCCCAGATTCCCCTCCTGGATCAAATCGAGGAACTGCATACCGCGGCCGGAATACTTTTTGGCGATACTCACGACCAGACGAAGGTTTGCCTCCACCAGACGCTTTTTGGCGGCCTTCGCCTCCTTCATCACACGGGCGGCGGTATCGCTGTCCATAGAATCGATATCCTTCACGCGGGAGATGCGAATGGCAAGCTCGATCTCCTCTTCGGGCGTAAGCAGCGGGATCTTGCCGATCTCCTTCAGATACATCTTTACGGGGTCGTCGATGGCAAGCGACTTGCTGTCGTCGCCGCTGTCGCCGGTTTGCACCGCGTCGGTATCGAACGTAAGAGAATCCAGCGCGCTCTCGTTCATATCGTCGATAAGCTCGATGTTGTTCGCTTCCAGCAGCTCATAGAGCTTATCCAGCTCGTCGATGTCGAAATCCATTTCGAGCATCAGGCTGTCGATATACTGAGTAGAGAGCTTGCCGGTGGCCTTCCCTCGCTCGATCAGATGATTGATGGCTGTTTTTTTGTCGTGTCCTTCCATGATCTTCACACTCCTGCTTTCTTTCTTTTATTCTCCATGAATTTTATAAAATCCTCGTCCGACATACCGGAGGCGTCCGGCAGAGCCTGCTTTGATTTTTCCTCCGCCAGCGTACGTATGCATTCTTCCATCTCCTTGGGTGTGCCTGCGATCTTTTCGCCCAGCGAGAGCAGATAAGCCAGCATGCTGATCTGCTCGTTGGAAGACTCCTCGGAGAAACAAGACAGGTCCAGCGGCCGGTTTGCGCGGATCCGGGCGGAAATATCGGCAAACAGATTCCGGTTGACTTCGGTTACGAAGCTGTCGGCGTTCAGCATGGACGCGAACCGCTTGAGATAATCGGGATTTTTAAGCAGTGACGCCAGAATCGTTTCTTCCGCCTTGCAGGCGCGCAGATGCGCGCGCCGCTCCGGATTCGGGATCTTTCCCTTATCGTCCCCCGCCGCCTCGCGGGCGTCGTTTTCAAACGCGGCGCGGTTATCACGCTTTCTTTTTGCGAGCACGGCCCGGTGCACCTGCTGCGCGATCGCCTCGCGTGAGGTTCCGGTGAGCTGCGCCAGACGGGAGACGTAGATATCCCGCTCCATGGGATTCGGGACCGCCGCAAGCACGAGCACCGCGTCGTTCAGGAACCCGAGCTTGCCGTCGTCGGTGGAGATATCGTATTTCGCCTGCGCCTGCGAAAGGGCGAACTCGGTATCGTTCTGCGCGTTGTCGATCAGATCGCGCATTTTTTCTTTGCCCTGGGTCTTGATGACCTCGTCGGGATCCTTGCCGCCGTCGATGCGCAGCACCCGCAGCTTCATTGGCGCGTTTTCCAGCAGCCGCAGCGCCCGCTGCGTGGCCTTTTGCCCGGCCTCGTCCGAATCGAACGAAAGGTAGAGCTCGTCGCAGTAACGGGAAAGCAGAGAGATCTGCTCCTGGGTGAACGCCGTTCCCAGGGCGGCCACCGCGTTGGTGAAGCCCGCCTGGTGCATGGCGATCACGTCCATATAGCCCTCGCACAGGATCAGGGCGCGGTCTTTGTTGTTCTTGGCAAAATTCAGCGCGTAGATTCCGCTGCCTTTTTTATACACCACCGTATCGGCGGTATTCAGGTATTTCGGTTTGGAATCGTCGAGCACACGGCCGCCGAAAGCCACCACGTTGCCCCGAAGGTCGATAATGGGGAACATGAGCCGATTGCGGAAAACGTCGTAGGCGTGGCCGCTTTTGCCCTGCCGCGCCAGATAAAACGCGACCAGCTCGTTTTCGGTGAAGCCCTTGCCCTTCAGATATTTTACAAGGGAATCCCAGGTATCGGGCGCGAACCCGAGACCGAAGCTTTTCACCGTTTCAGGCAGAAGCCCGCGCTTTTCGAGGTAGGCTCTGGCTGGGGCCGCCGCCTCGGTTTTCAAACAGCCGCAGAAAAAGCGGGCCGCTTCGCGGTTGGCCTCGTAGCAGCGGCGGCGGAGCCGCAGATATTCGTCGTCCACCGGGTCGGTGGGCATAGCCATGCCGCACCGGTCGCACAGAAAACGCACCGCCTCTACGAAATCAAGCCGCTCGATATTTTTGATGAACGTGATCACGTTGCCGCCGTTGCCGCAGCCGAAGCAGTAATAGGACTGCGTATCGCGGTAAACGATGAAGCTGGGCGTTTTTTCGGAATGGAACGGGCAGAGCCCCTTGGGCGTACGCGAGGTGCGGTACTGCAGATCCACGTATTTGCTTACAACGTCTTCAATATCGTTTCTGGCGCACAGCTCGGTGATAAAATCATCGCTGAAACGCATGGGGCATCCTCCTTTTCCGTTTCTCAATCATATATACAAAAAAAAACGCAAAAACCCTTTTTTATTTTTGAATTTTTTTCAAACGTCAAATTTGTCGTATTTTTCGCCGTTCTTCTGCGCGGTTACGCTGCCGGCGGAGGCCTCGGTGAGCGCAGTGAGGAAAGGCGCTTCGTTCTCAACGGGTAAACGGAACTTGAGCTTTACGCTCTCTTCAAAGGCCGTATCCTCCACAACGCCGCCGTATTGCGCAATGAGCTTCAGCATACGCTCGTAAAAGGCGTAGGGACATGGGGAAAACATGGCGCTGCAAAGGCACATTTTTACGATGCCGGCCGCTTCCACGCCAAGCACGGCGGCGTGGGAGTAAGCCCGCGCAAGACCGCCCGTACCGAGCAAAATACCCCCGAAATACCGGGTGACTACCAGAATGCTGTCGGTCAGCATGCGGCCCTTGAGCACCTGCAGCACGGGCATGCCGGAGGTGCCGGAGGGCTCGCCGTCGTCCGAATAACGCGCGTATTCCGGCGAACGGACCTGAAAGGCGAATACGTTGTGGGTGGCGTCGGGGTAGGCGGCGCGAACAGCGTCGATAAAGGCGTTAGCGGCTTCGGCGCTCTCCACGGGGGCGGCATGGGCAATAAAACGGGAACGGTTGACGACGTATTCCGCATCCGCGGCGGAAGCAAGCGTGAGGTAGCTCATATCAAATTCCTTCTATGCGAAAACTCAGAAACGGGGCTGCAAAACGCAGCCCCGATCATTGGTATGCTCCGGTTCTCCGGACTCAGTTGTTACCCATATTATAACGCTTCTTGAATCTGTCAACGCGTCCGCCGGTATCAACAAGCTTCTGCTTGCCGGTGAAGAAAGGATGGCAGTTGGAGCAAATATCTACGCGCATATCGCCCTTCGTGGAGCAAGTTTCGTAGGTCGCGCCGCAGGCACATCTGACTACACAAGGCTTATAGTTGGGATGGATTCCCTGCTTCATAATACGTTTCACCTCTTTCGCTGTTTTTTCAACATACAAAAACAGTCAAAATATGCGATCCGGGTAAAGAACTCATATTTCCGCTTAAATAGTATACCTATTTTAGCACTCCCGTTTGCAAAAATCAATAGTAAAATTCAAAATTCCGAAAAAAAGCGGAATCAGTTGCCCACAGTGCGCTGGGAAAGGCCCTTGATGCCGTTCACGACCCAATCGAAGGAATCCACGGTGATGATGGAGCCGCAGTACTCGCACTGGGCGGTGCGGTTGATATTCACCGCCGCGCCGCAGTTCGGGCAGTTCTGCACCACGGTGCCGGTGGAGCCGACCGTGGTCTTGCCGGAGGAGCGCACCATCTCCCATTCGTATTCCATAAATTTCTCGGCGGTCTTGCTGCCGCGCACCAGATTGCCGGTGTTATCGTCCAGCACGTAGTTCGTGATGCGGGTCTTGAGCCGTGCGTAAATATAATCCTTGCCGTCCGCCTGCTTAAAGCCGGAAAGGCTGACGTCCATCACGCTGATGCGGTCGATGTAGCTGGTTTGATGGTTGCGGCGGTAGGTATCGAGCTGCCGGTCGGACTGGGCGTAGTACGCATCCGAGAGATAGGGACGCAGCGGGGTGAGATCCTTCGCGTGCCAGGCGTCCTGGAACTGCACGTACAGGTTCGAGATCTTTTCGCGCATTTCGGATTCCGAGAAGGTGGGATCCAGCGTGAGATACTCACGCATCGGCTTCAGCGTGGAGGGGTCCGTCGCCTGCGCGCCGGGCGCCACGGGCTTGTTTGTATGCGCCGAGCCGCCGCCCTTGCGGCGAAGAATAATGAACACGATCACCGCAACGATGATCAGCGCCATAACGATGCTGCCCACGGTGCTGCCGCCGCCGGAGCCGCCGGAGCTGCCGCCGGGGATATAGACGAACCCGCCGTTGGAATCGTAATCGTCGTCGCTGTCCCAATCCCAGTCGCTGTCGTTGCCCCAGTCGTCGCCGCCGCCCCAGTCGCCGTAGTCGTTATCACCGGCAAAATCGCCGAAATCGGCATGGCCGATCAATGAGAACGTTCCCAGCCCCAGCAAAGAGATCGCCAGGAGCACCGCCAAAATCTTTTTTTTCATTGCGAAGCTTCCTTTCCGCTGTTCATATTTTCATTATAGTAAATAAATGCGGAAAAGTCAATGTTAACATTCGATGAAATCGCAGAGCGCGAGCGAATACAGCAGCTTTTGCTTTACCTTATAGCCAAGCGCTTTTTCAACGGCCTCGCCGTAGAGTGAAAGCTGCTCGCGGTAACGGGAAGTAAGCTCCGTCATGCTTCTCACACGGTCCGTTTTATAATCCACGATCACGGCTTCGCCGTCCTCAATGAATATAAGATCGATACGGCCGATCACCACGGTTTTCTCATCCGCGAATTCCTGCGGCACGGAGGGATCGAAATCGCAAACGCTCTTGGCGATGGTAAAGGACTGCTCCTTGAAGACCCGATCCGCGCGGGATACCCTACCGAACAGGTCTGACGCAAAGAAGGCGGAGATCGCTTCCCTGCTCACCGAATCGCCTTCCGCCCCACTGAGCAGTGAAAGGGAGACAAGCCGCTCGATTTCCGCGTTGAGGTCCCGCGGCGCAGGAAAGAAGGAACAGTATTCAAGGAATTTATGGGTAGCGGTGCCCTTATCCGCCGGGGAGAGCGCGGCGTCGAAGAGAAACGCGGGCACTTTCTTTCCGAAGTATTCCGTGGAGAAGGTCTCTTCGCGCAGCTTGGAGGCGGTATGCAGAGAGAGCGCGCCGCTCACCGGGGCGTAGGCGTAGGTATTCGCAAAGCGCGCCCGAAGGATCGCCTCGGTTTCGGGATCCGGCGGCGCGGGAACGGCCTCCCGAGCATCCTCCTGCTCCGCCGTCACGGTCTCCTGCCGCACGCAAATGCGGAATGCGGGCGTACCGGCAACGGCGCCGTCCCTTCGTATCGGCGCGAGATCTGGATGCTGCAGCAGCGCGGGCAGGAACCACTGCAGCGGATAGCCTGCGCCCTCCAGATAATACGGCGGCAGCGCCCCGTTTACGGGGAACAGCGATACCGCCTCGGCAACGCTTTTTTCTTTGTTGGAGGGGGTGAGCAGCAAAAACAGCTTTTCCTTCGCGCGTGTGAGCGCCACGTAATAGATGCGCATTTCTTCCGAGAGCGAGGCGTTCCTGAGGGCCAGCTTGACCGCCTTGGAGGAGAGCGTATCGTAGAATTTGAGTTTTTCCGGCTCGCGGCGTTTGAGCCCTACGCCAAGCTGATGCGAAACGCTGAGCACGGCGGAGCGCTCGGAGAGATTGAAACGCTTGGAAAGCCCGCCCACGATCACGAAGGGATATTCCAGCCCCTTGGAGCGGTGCATGGTGAGGATGGAAACGCAGTTTTTATCGCCCCCCGCGCTGCCCTTTCGCAGCTCGGCCCCGTTTTCGATCAGCACGTCGATATAGCGGAGAAAGGAGCAAAGGTTCTTATCGCCGTCCGATGAAAAACCGACTGCCGTTTCATACAGCGCCCGCAGGTTCGCCTCGCGCAGCGCGCCGCCGTCCATTGCCCGCACGGCGGAAAGGATGGGCGTTTCGTTGAAGAAGGTTTCGATCACCTCGCCCACGGGCGCGGTGGCGCTGAGCATGCGAAAGCGCTCCAGCAGCGCAAGAAAGCCCTCGCACTGCGCGTTTCCGTTTTCGGCGCCCTGCAGCACGGCGGCATACAGCGGCTGCCGTTTCTTTTTATTCACTGCGCGCTGATCGCTGCGCAGCGCGGCCGCCTCCTGCGGGGTAAACAGCCCGATGGGGGAAAGCATGGCGGCAAGCAGATCCAGATCGCGCATCGGGTCGTCCACCGCCCGGAGGAACGAAAGGGCGATTTTGATCTCGGCGGCCTCAAAAAACCCTTCGCGGGAATCAAAATACACGGGGATATTGCGTTTGCGCAAAGCGGCTGCAAATACCTCGGCCAGCCCCTTGGCGGAGCGCAGCAGAATACAGAAATCGCCGTAGCACGCAGGGCGGAGAGCGTTGTTTTCAAAAACCTGCGCGCCGGAACGGATCTGCGCATCGATCAGCCGGGCGGTAAAGGCCGCCTCCGCTTCCGCATGACCGAGGTCGTCCGATTCCAGCAGGATCACGTTCGTATCGGGGGTATCGCTTTCGGGGTAATACGAAGCGCCGAAGGTGAGCGCCTCGTCTTCATTATATTCGATCTCTCCGCATTGCCGGCTCATGAGCCGAGAAAACAGAAAGTTTACCGTATCGATAACGCCTTCCCTGCTGCGGAAATTACGGCTGAGTATGATCTTGGATTTTTTCGCGGGGGCGGCGGGATCGTAACGCGGGTACGCCTCCAGCTTTTCGGTGAAAAGCTCGGGGCTTGCAAGCCGGAAGCGGTAAATGCTCTGCTTGATATCGCCCACGAGGAACATATTCTCGCCGTTTTTTGAAAGGCTTTCAAAGAGCCTGTCCTGCACCCGGTTGGTATCCTGATATTCGTCGATCATGATCTCGCTGAAGCCGTCGGCAAGCTGACGGGCAAGTTCGGTCTTGCCGTCCGGCGCGGCGGGATCGTAAAGGAGCTTCACAGCGAAATGCGTGATATCCGAAAAGCTGTAGGCGTTTTTTTCCTGCTTCGCCGCGAAAAGCGCGGCATTGAACCGTTTTACGGCTTCTATGAGCTGACGCGCCGCGGGGGCGAGGGCCTCCACGTCCTCGGCGTGCTCCGCTTCGCTCGCCGGCACGGAGGAAAGCAGACCGTCGATCACGCTTTTATACTCTTTTCTCTTCGCCTGCACGCCAAGCTTTACCGGATGATCGGTATACCCGCGCACCGAGGGGAATCTTGCGCCGAGCAGGCTTTTCGCGTGTGTGAGCGCGGCCACGGCGCCGTCCCAATCGGCGGTGGGCAGGGTCTGATACAGCCGGTTCAGCGCGACGTTTTCGGAATAAAACAGGTCGCCGAGCTTTTCGCGGAGGGTATCCTCCCCGTCGAGCTCCGCCATCGCTGCCTCGCTGAGGCCGACGCAGTAGCCCACGCCCTCAAACATGGCGTCCAGCAGTATTTTGCCCCATACGCCGTCCTTTACGGCTCCGGGTTTGAAATGCGCCGCTACGCCATCGAGCCATTCGTCGGGATCCGCCTCGCTCATGGAAAAATCGGAAAGGGCAAGAATGCCGTCAAACAGCACGGCGTCGTCGCGCCCCGCCTGAAACAGGCGTGTGAGCGCGGTAAAATCGCCGAGGGAGCCGTCGTAAAGGGCGTCGGTGATACCGCGGGCGATCTGCGATTTCAGCGCCTTTTCTTCGCCCTCCTCGATCACGGTGAAATCCGGCTCCACGCCGCAGGCGCTGAAGTTTTCACGCACCAGCCGCATGCAGAAGGAATCCATGGTGCTCACGCTCATTTCATCCAGCCGCGCCATGATGCCGGAAAGGTTTTCCGCACCGCCGGAGGAAGCGCGCAGCTCGCCCAGCCGTTTATAGATGCGGGCGCGCATCTCCGCCGCCGCCGCGTTGGTAAACGTGACCACCAGCAGAGAGGCCGGGGAAACGGGAGAAACGGGATCGGTCAGCTTGCGCACGATGCGCTCCACCAGCACGCTGGTTTTCCCGGAGCCCGCCGCGGCGCAGATCAGCAGCGTGCCGCTTTCGGCGTTGATCGCGGTTTTTTGTTCATCGGTCCATTCTTTCATGCCTGTTCCTCCTCCTGCAGCATTTTACGCGCATCATCGTGCTTTATACCCGCTACGGTGCGCTTTGCGCCGCCGGGCTCTCTGAGGCAAACGGCGCTGTAATCGCAGTAGTCGCAGCTCACGCGGCCGTCCTCCTCCACGGGGAGGGCCGGTATATGCCCCGCGTGCAGATCCATACCGAGTTGGCGCAGCACCTCGTCAATTTTTTTGTGGAGCAAACCGAATTCCCGAAGCGAAAGCAGATGGCCGGTAAGGGTGCCGTCGTCGTTGACGGCGGCGTCGATGAATACGCCGCGTGCGGCGGCCTCCATGCCGGTGATCACCTTGGTATCCTCAAGGATCAGCCCGTTCATTCGGCCGATCTCGTATTTGCGGTGTACGATATCGTTTTCGGTGGCGTGGCGCTCCAGCATTTTTCCGGCGGTTTTGGCGGGCACGTAGAGAATGCCCGCGGGCAGAACGTCGCCGTATTTTTCTTTTCCGTTATCGCAGATGGCAAACAGGTAGATCAGCATCTGCATATTGAGGCCGTAGAACACGTCGCTGAGGCGGAATTCCTTGCCGCCGGTCTTATAGTCGATCACGCGGACGAACCGTTCCTTGCCGTCCTTCATGAGATCCACCCGGTCCACGCTGCCGTAAACGGTGAGCGTACCGCCGTCAGGCAGGGGCACCTTGTAGCCGCCGATGCCGTCGTCATACCCGATCTTCAGCTCCGTATCCGCCACGAAGAATCTGCAGTTGTCGAATTCCTCCCGGCGCAGGCGCAGCAGCTCGAAGATCTCGTTTTTCAGCCGGCCGAGCGTGCGCAGCATGGCCGGGGGCAGGTTGGCGACCCCGCCGAGATTCGTTTCGCAGTAGGCGTCCACCGAAGCGCCGACCTCGGCGCGCAGCTCCTCGTCGGAAAGATACTGCAGGCTGCCGTCCTTGTGCACCCGCAGGATATCCTCCATCGCCTTATGGATGATCAGGCCGTTGATGCGGGCGTCGAGCCGCGAGGCCGAGAGCTTCTCCACGCCCATGCCGTAGCGGCAGTAGTATTTGAAGGGGCATTTTGCGTAGGTTTCGGCGCGGGAGGCGGACATGCCGATATTTTTGCCGAACAGGCGCATGGCCTCGGCAGGATCGGAAAACTCCCCCTCGTTGCCGTCCACCGCGCGGCGCAGCGACCGCACGCCCGCCGCGTATACGGGCTCGCCGGAGAGAAGCGACAGCAGCGTTGCGCTGAGCGCGTCGTTTTCCCGCAGGGCGTTTGCGTACTGCCCGAAGGCGGTTTCCACCGTTCTGATCTTTTCAAGCGGGGAAACGGCGGCAGCGTTTTCCGTCCGCAGATCGGGAAAAAGGCGTTTCAGCTCGTCGATCACGGGCGACGGCTCGTTCTTTTCTCCCGTAGTACGCGCCATGGGGTAAGTGATATACAGCAGCTTTTCGGGCAGATTCAGAGCGTTATAAAGGATCAGCCGTTCTTCTTCATAGATTTCCTCGGGCAGCTTTTCCAAAGAGAGATCCAGCTCGCTGAGCGCGCGCAGCTCCTTCGTGGAGAGCAGCCCGCTGCCTGCGGTGCGTTTCGGGAACACGCCCTCCACGAACCCGGGAATGAAAACGACCTTGGGGTTCAGGATGCGGGTGCGGTCCACGCTGCCCACGGTCATTTTATCCACGCCCGGCGGAATGTAGCCGATGCTGCCGCCGGACATACTGAGCGTGAGAAGCTCGTAGAAATACTGCGGAGATACCGTGTTTTCGCCCACCGCGCCCACGAGGGCGTCAAGGTGGTCCATACAGGCGTCCCACACGCCGGAGCATTCTATGGCGCGGGCTTCCTCGCCCCGGGCAAACAGATATTCGGCATAGGCCTGAAAATGGGCGGCAGCGTCGATCTCCTTGAGATACAGATACAGCGCCTTTCCGCTTTCGGCGGCGCGCCCGTTCTTAAACGCCTGCCGCAGCTTTTTCAGCGGCTCCACGAGGCTTCTGCGC
>CAMVBR010000025.1 GCA_947165755.1 uncultured Clostridia bacterium | reverse complement strand
TCAAAAATGGATGTGTACTGGGCACGGTTGACTGTGGGAATACGTTTGTGTGTGGCGGGGTCTTCCACGTATTCCACTCCATATCGGCACAACACCAGAAGCCAGTAGGTCTCGGCGTCGGTTTTGTCTTCGTTGAGCAGCGTTTCATAGATGCTCGCCGCCTTGTCGAAATCGTTGTTTCGGCGAAAATAATCCGCTCTGTCGTATAGATTCGCTTTGTGTTCGTCATCCAATCGCGGCAGTGTTTGCTTTGTTCCGCAGGAATCGCATATGCCCACAGTTGAACCGAGCTCGAATTCAATCTTACCACCGCATAATTTGCATTTGTGGATAATCATAGTAAATCACCAATAGTTTATTTTATGAAAAGAGAAAGGTTTTTACGATATTGCTTCGATAGTTATTGTCCATTGCATTTCTGGACCTGGCCCATGAAATTCAAGAACAGCATCACTAACGCCACCAGAAAAAGATTTCTGGCAACTGTTTCTCAATTCATCCGGATTAAGGCTACCATCATTAATAAACAATTCTAATTCATCGTACGGAATTGATCCATCATTGTTTGCGCCATAAGCGATTCCGGATAATTCAACAAGAGAAGCATTGTTAGTTTTTAGACACAGATCATATTCACAGTAGGGGAATCCATACTCGACATCACACTTAAGAAGGTATTGACCTTTTGGTAAATTGATTCCTGTTATTTGGTATCCACCGGATCCGGTATATTTAAGTGTTTTAAACAAAACTAGACCACAACGTTCACATTTTGCGCCGTCTGTATGTCCTAAAGCAGAACCGGATGTTTCTCCGCAACGGGAACAGGTTTTGGGATCAGTGCAGGTAGCATCTTCCCATTCGTGCCCTAAGGCTGCAAGTTCTTCTGTTTTTATTTGGTCACAGATAGCGCATTTATATGTGATGAAACCTTTTTCTGTACATGTTGCATCTTTAGTTTCGGTTTCCTGCCAATCGTGATTATGTATTTTCTTTGCGGAATCCTTATAATCTTTCAGACTTTTAAACAGTGGATCTGACTTGTCGTACTCGCCGGAATGATAGTATTGTAAAGCTAATTGATAAATAGATTCGTTATACCGTTCTTTTGCATTTTCATATTCCGAAATTCCATTAAAGCAATCGGCAGCTTCTTTGTATTTCTTTTCAGAAAAAAGCACTTCTCCCTTTTTGTTCCGACATTCTGTGATTTTAACTTCGGCATCTTTGTATGCGCCCAATAATTCAAAAGCTTCCATGGCAGAATCATAATCTCCGGATTCCATCAAGGAAAGTGCATTGTTGTAATGATTAGAAGGGATAATTATGAATTTCAGAGAAAGGCCGATTGCAAATGACATTGCAACTGCAATTCCGGCAATAGTAGCCACAATTGTTCTTTTTTTTCGCTTTGCCTTTATATTGACGCGTAATTCTTCTATTCTGCGGCTGCAATCATCGATTTTATCTTCGGAATCTTTGTATGTAACAACAGTTTTATAAAGAGATATTGCTTTGTTTAGTTTTTCAATACTGGTATTTGAAACAGTTGTTGCGCTTCCCATAAGAGCAAGGGCTTCTGTATACGTTTTTTCTTCTCTTGCTGTTTTTCTTTCTGATCTGCACTGTTCAATCAGTATGGCGGTATCTTTATAGCCGGATATCCTTTCAAAAATCGATTCCGCAATCTCAAAATCGGTATCTGTGGACGCTCTTGCCAATTGTTTTTGCCCGACTCTGTAGGCATTTTCAAATCTGATATCGATTAATTTCTGTTTAAATTCCTGATCTGCGAATCGAATGGCTCTTTCAAGGTTTTTGGAATCATAGATAAGATACTCCGAGTCAATCAGTTCATCTATAATCGTTACTCCGGCTTCAAGAAGCAGTTTTCCAATAAATGCTTGAACGTTCTGCGGATCCGCATCAAGTATTCTTTCTAAAAGGTCTTTTGCTTCAGCGTCTTTTCTGTCTTCAATAAGCAGAAAGACCTTTTTTATGCTGATATCAATATCAAAGGATTTTGATATTGGGACAGATTTTCCTCTTGTATCAGAACCATTGAAATCAAGAATTTTCTTTGTACCGCGGATCAGATCCTGCATAAAGCCGAGCTTGCTCATATCCTGTGCCTGAAGATGGCTGAATTCTTCTGGCAGATCGTAGGGATCCATATCGCGGTAAGCGGGGATCAGCACCTTTTTACCGCTGCTCTGTTTAACAAGTGCCAAATACCGGCTCCACTCATTTTTCACCCATACGGCGTTGAAATACTCAGGTTTAGTGCCAAGCACCACCATTACCTTGGCTGAATTGAGCGCAGCAAATATGTAAGGCTCGTAAGCTGTTCCGAGTTTATCCTCAAGCGTTATGCGGGAGAAAAATACTCTGAAGCCTTCTTTTACGAGCTGATGATACAATTCGGTGGCAAGCACGGAATCCGGCGTGCGGCGGCCATGCGCATCCGTTTCTTTATAGCAGATGAATATGTCGAAGGGTTCTTCTTTTTGAGAAATCGCAAGAATGCCCTTCTGGATTTCGTTAATGACGACGGCCTCTGATTCGTAGAGCGAGCGCTGTTGAGTATCGGCGTATTTCAGCGCGGAGCGATAATCCGCATCGTCAAAAATGGATGTGTACTGGGCACGGTTGACTGTGGGAATACGTTTGTGTGTGGTGGGGTCTTCTACGTATTCAATCCCGTATTTACAAAGGACAAGGTTCCAGTATGCCTCCGCATCTGTGGGATCGTCATTAAGAACACTCTCATAAATCCCCGCCGCTTTATCAAATTCATTGTTGCGGCGGAGATGGTTCGCTCGATCATAGAGATCTGTGCGTTTTTCATCGTCAAGTTTGGGTAGCGTCTGTTTTATTCCGCAGGAGTCACATATCCCTATGGTTGCACCTGGTTCAAATTCAATCGTGCCACCACATATTTTGCATCTAAATATCATTGTTTCTTTATGCCACCTTTTTCAACCTTTTTATTCGATTCTAAAGCAAGTGCCAATATTACTTATATAATATATCACAACCCTAAGGGCTAAATCAACCCTAACAAAATAGTTATTGTTGAAACAAAATAATTCTTGTTGAAAAAGCTGAAGAATTTCAAAAAATTCTTTTGAAAACTGAGATTTTGCCATATGGGTGCTGTTGCCAAAACCATTGATATTACTGAAGAAAGACCGTTTTTTTCGGTCTTTTTTTTTGACCTGTTTTGACACCTGATCTCGCGTGAAAAATGACACTTGAGACGCCGAATTCAAAGAGTTAAAATATAGTTGATGCGACGGCATCGAGTTATCATTTTGTTCGTTCCTCCGTTTGCCGGGACACCGCAGGCTTGCGGGAAGAACGGGCGAGTCGATCTTGTATCTGGTGTGCTGCCGAACCACTCTGAAAGCAGCACACAGAGTAAAATCCATTAAAGGAGGTTTCATACTGAATCTTTGCGCTTCCAATGTGACAGAGCACTCATTTCGGTATGGAGCCGAAGTGGGTGATTTTTGTTTTACGGCAGTTTTTTTCTGAAAGGGGTGTTGCGTATGGATAGAGTTTTTTTTGTTTTCCGCAATCTGTATCCATATTTTCTGCGTTACACTGCGCTTAACGGAGCGTAATCCGTATGGCTTCGGGTCGGCAAAAAGACCTGTTTGCTGCCTTGGTTAAAACAAAAATTAAAGAAAAACACATGACACAAAGACAAGTGGCTGATCAGCTCCACTGGAGCGAAAACAAGATCAGCTGCGTTATCAACGGCAAAAACTATCATAACGGTTCAAATCAGACCGGGATCTACGAACGCACGGATGAGGATTGCATCAAGCTTGCCTCCGTGCTGGATCCGTCGCCGGAATTTATAGCAAAACTGATTCTTTCCAGAAACGAATTGGTTTGTTGGGCGATGGATCTGAAGGGTTGCGACAATCTTGCTGACGTTCTGATAAAGGCGGAAGAGGACGAAATCGAGGAATTCTACGATATCCTCTACGCAGACGAAGAACCGGACGATGATGAATGACCAAAGGAACAAAATCATAAAAATCCGGAAATTTTGAGAAATTTTCGGTTTCCCACCCAGGGTGGGAATTCCCGGGAATCCGGGGTGGTAAAATACAGATGAAATTCAGATCTGATTTCAATTCGGTCCCTGCGGCAAGCGCAGCCGGCATCGGACACACACCACAAATGAAAGGAGGTGAAACGTATGGCCAAGTTAAACATCAGCGACCTTGAAGTCGATGTGCGCTCGCTCGGTGAAGAGATGCTGCTTACGGACGTAAAGCCCGTATATGAGTATCAGGACCAGAAGCGGACGGATAAACTGATCGGTTATGCCTATACGGTTGCGCTTGCTGCGCATAAGTATGCCGACCTCACCGTGAAGATCAGCGGTGAGAAGCAGATCGAGCTGACCGGCGACAGTATGCCCGTGCATTTCGACGGCCTCAAGGTCCACGCCTACAAGTCCTACAGAGACGGAGAGGTCTACTTCTCGGCTACGGCAGATAAAATCAGTCCGGTCAGATCCGGTAAGTGATTTGTCTGTTGAGGGCGGGGCGGTCGTCGTCCCCCGCAGGGGGCGCGCCGCTCTGCCCACCCTGTCGGGGTTAGTATTACCCCGACAGGGTAGCAAGTAGCAATAAAATAACACTTTTTATTACTCATAAATACTTTATGTGAAAGGAGTGAAACCAAATGAGTAATATTAACGCTTCTCCTCCCGGTGTTCACGCGGGGGAAACCCAAGCACGAAAGTACCTGATTACAATTAATAATTATATCAACCACGGTTTTCCTGTTGATAAGATCAAAAAGCTTGCCGAGATGTTCCGACCGACCTATTTCTGCCTTGCGGAAGAGATCGGCGCGGAAGGAACGCCGCACGTGCACCTGTTCATTCAGACAGCGTCGCCGGTGCGTTTCTCCACGGTAAAAAAGCGCTTTCCCACGGCGCATATCGACGTGGTTTACGGCACGGCGCAGGATAACCGCAACTACATCCGCAAAGAGGGACGGTTTGCAGACACGGAAAAGGCCGAGACGCGCGTAGATGGTTCTTTCTACGAGTGGGGCCAGATTATTCCCGAACGAAAGACCAAAGCACAGGTCATGCCGGAGATCCTCGAGCTTGTGAAGCAGGACGTACCTGCGATGGATATCATCGAAAGATACCCCGAGTATATGTTCAAAGCGCGCGAGATCGAAGCCCTTCGCGAGATGGTCCGGTCGGAGAAATACTCCGAAGAATGCCGGAACGTCAAAGTACACTACGTTTACGGCGATACCGGTACCGGCAAAACGAAAGGTGTTTATGACCGCCACGGTATGAAGGACGTCTGCCGCATCACGGATTATTCCGGTCCCAACGGCGTCAGGTTCGACGCCTACCACGGGCAAAAGGTCCTCGTGCTCGAGGAATTTCACTCACAAAATGAACTGCCGTTCCTTCTTAATCTTCTGGACTTCTATCCGGTGGAACTGCCGGCCCGGTATTATGACCGTGTCGCTTGTTTCGATGAAGTCTACATCACATCCAACATCCCGTTGGAAAAGCAGTACGTGGATTATCAGATCCGCGAGCCGAGAACGTACAAAGCGCTGCTGCGGCGTATCTCCGATATCACGTACTACGACGCGAACGGCTCCATTGTCACCTACACCCCGCGGGACGACTCCCGCCTCGGCAAACTGATCGGAGGTGTTCACGATGAATAAAGACGACAGATTTGCGATCAACAAGAAAACGGATCTGGCGCATGTGAAGTTCAGAGTGAAAAACGGTGGGCGTACCGCCGTCCGACAGCCCTGGAAGCTTCTCATACTGATTCCGATCTATGCCTTGGTTTATTACGCAGTCAATTCGGGGGTGAACTCACTGCCGATGATCAGGGGCGTCCTTTGGGCTCCCGTCCTGCTGCTCTGCATTCTGGGCACCCTTATCGGGTTCTATATCATCGGCTGCCCGTGGCAGTCAAGCCGCATTGCGGACGAGTTTCGCCGCATCGGTCTGGTGAACGACGCCGATGAACCGCCGTTCCTGATCAGCGTGAGCAGAGACAAAAAGAACAAAAAGATTCGTGAGTATCTTTTCGACGGCAGCGGCATTCCTCTGAGCGAGTTTGAGAAAAACGTGGAGGAGATCGAGGCCGTGCTGGATCTCTCTGTGATCAGTTTCTGCCGGGAGCGCGGCAAACGTCGCATCCTGATGCGTGCAGTCCCCGCAAAAGGAGACCTGCCCAACATGGTCAACTGGAACGATTCCATGCTCTCGCCCGAGTCTTTTGTTCTTACACTCGGCGAGGGCTATACCGGCCCGGTGACCCTCGATCTGCGCAGCGCGCCACACGTTCTTCTCGGCGGCACCACCGGCAGCGGCAAGACCGTTCTGCTCAAACTGATGCTGTACCAGTGCGTGAAGAAAGGCGCCAAGGTCTACATCGCCGATTTCAAGGGGCTGGATTATTCCCGGTTCTTTGAAGAGAACTGCGTAATGTGCCTCGACTGGGATTCCACCCGGGCGGCGCTGGAAACGCTGATGAAAGAAAAGGAGCGGCGTCTCAGACTGTTCCGGTCCGTCGGCGCGGTGAACATCGACGAGTACAACGCCAAAACCGGCGAGAATCTCCCCAGACTGATCTTCGCCTGTGACGAATACGCGCAGATGACCGCATCGGGCTCCCGCAGCAAGGAGGAGAAGGAACTGCTGTATACCATTGAGAACCTGACGGCTTCCGTTGCCCGTCTGGGCCGTGCGTTCGGCATCCACCTGATCCTGGCGACCCAGCGGCCCGACGCCGACGTGCTGTCCGGGCAGATCAAAAACAACATGGATCACCGCATCTGCGGCAAAGCGGACGCCACGCTTTCCACCATCGTTCTCGGCGACGGTTCCGCAAACGATCTGATCCCCAAATACCGCAGCGGCCGGTTCCTGCTCGGCGACGGCACGCTGTTTCAGGCTTACTGGTTCAATGAAGCCTCCGTCGGAGGTTGGTCCGGTATGGGATGATCTCTGCGCCCACCGTGCCGTTTGCGGTACGGGTGGAAGAAGTAAAAATCAAATATTCCGTTTGCAATTCCGAAGGTGCTGTGATACAATCGAACTGGGCAGACGCCCAATCGGTCTTTGACAACAGCATTTTGGCGACATTATGTGACCCGACAGGAGTTGGTTCACAAATGAAAAAATATCGGATCCAACGCCGGGTCACAGTAAACGGAAAATCCTGGTACGTCTATGCAAAGACGGAGCAGGAATATGCCGACAAGATTATAGCGCTGTATACGGGCATTTCCGATGAAGGCGCGACGGCTCCCGAGCAAAAGGCAGCCGTCCACGCGTCCAAACCGGAACCCAAGGTGAAAAAACACAATTTCACCGACTACGCATGGAACTGGTACGAAACCTACAGCAAGCCGAACGTGGCAACGGTCACAGCCATCTGTTACCGGAACCAGATCGAGACGCATCTGCTCCCGCATCTCGGCAAACTGAACGTGGAGGATATCATGACCGATGATCTGCAGCGCATGTTCAACAGTATGGATTGCGCAAAGACAACTAAGACGAAGCTGCGAATGGTCCTCAACCAGATCCTGGACGCCGCGGTGGACGACAATCTTATCGCAAAGAGTCCGCTGCGCACCAGCAGGCTGAAGATCAACGGTTACGCAAGCACGGAAACGCCCACGTATTCGGTCGAGCAGATGAAGCACATCGTCTCTCATCTTCCCGATATCAAGATCCCGCAGGACAGACTTTTTATGGCGATGATGGCGCTGCACCCCCTGCGGCTTGAGGAAGCGCTGGGGCTGATGTGGCAGGACATCGACCTGGAAAAGCAGACGTTCTGCATCCGGCGCGCGGTCACGCACCCGAAACGGAACCAGCCGGAGATCAAGGAGACCAAGACCGAGAAGTCCAGACGTGTTCTGGCGCTCTCGCGGATCGCCGCTGAGTATCTCAAGGCTGAGGAAAAGCGTGAAGGTTTCGTCATCGGCGGAGATGCGCCGATCAGTTACACGCAGCTCCGGCACATGTGTCAGCACGTTGAAAAGGATATCGGCTTCGATGAAAAGATCTCGCCGATCCGTTTCCGTACCACGGTTCTCACGGATATCTATGACCAGACGAAGGATCTTCGACTCACGCAGGATTCCGGCGGCCACGCCACCCCCACGATGACTCTCAAGCATTACGTGAAGGGCAGGGAAGTCTCTTCCCGCGGCGCCGAGGCCATCGACAATCTTTATTCAGGATGATTTTTTGAAAAATCGTACCCGAAATCGTACCCAAGAAAACCCCCGGAACCCTTGAAATATCAAGGATTCCGGGGTGTCAAAAAACCGCCAAAATCGTACCCAAAGTTGTTTTAGACCGTTGAATAAAGATGAGGCCCCTTTTTCAGGGGGCATTTCGGGCTTTTTCTGAGAAAAGAAAAAGCCCTGAAACCGTTGCAGTTTCAAGGCATTTCCCTTATGGAGCTGCTAACCAGAATTGAACTGGTGACCTCATCCTTACCAAGGATGCGCTCTACCGCCTGAGCCATAGCAGCACTTCAGAAGACAAGCGTTATTATACACGCAACGGCGGGGGATGTCAAGTGCTTTTTTGAAAAAAAGACAAAACATTTTTTGCGGAATGCGTGTGTCCTGTGTTTCGGGCGGCGTGGGAGGACGGTGAGCGCGAGACGGGGGGACGGGGGGGCTCGATTCCGCGATCGGCTCCAACGAAGGGGTTACGTGAATGGTGACCCGTGACCGGCAAACGGCAAGCGGAGACCGGCAAACGGCGACCGGAAAGCGGCGAACGGCGAACGGCGAACGGCGACCCGTGACCGGCAAACGGCGACCGGAAAGCGGCGAACGGCGAACGGCAAGCAGCGAACGGCGAAATATTTTGCAGGTTTTTTTCAACTTTTTTTCGGAAACCGTTGAATAGTAAACTGAAATATGCTAAAATAATCAACAGACTGTCGGTTTTCGGAGGAATGACGATGAAAACAAAGGAATACATGACCCGGCTGCGCAATTTCAAACACCTTCTGGACACCTGCGCCCGGGATTTTGCCGACGTGCATTTTATGGAATATCAGGTGAACGGCGCGGTGGAGTGCAAAACCTACGCCGAGCTGAAGCGCGACGCGGACGCGGTGAGCCGGTATCTTGTTTCGGTGGGCCTCACGAACGCCCATATTTCCCTCGTCGGCGGGGCGGGCTACCGCTGGGTGACCGCCTTTTTCGGCATTGTGGACGCGGGCAACGCCGCCGTGCCGCTGGCCCCCGCCGAAACCGACGATATGAACGTGAAGTTGGTGGACTACGCCGACTGCACGGCCCTGTTTTTCGACGCGAAGCACAGGAGCCTGTATGAGAAGCTGCGCGCCGAAGCGCCTGCGGTGACCCGCTTTATTTCGGTGGACGATACGTCCGATTCCCCGGACGTGAAGAATATTTCCGAGATCTACGCCGAATATGCCGGGCCTTACGAGAACGACCCGGACGGCGACAGCCTTTGCGCCATCATGTATACCTCCGGCACCACGGGCTTTCCCAAGGGGGTGATGCTCTCGCACCGCAACCTGATCGCCACCGGCACCTTCGTGCACGAGGCCTATCCCACGCCCCGTATGCTGGGCGTGCTGCCGTACCACCACGCCTTCGGCCTCACCGGCAACGTGACCAAGATCATGGTGAACGGCCGCACCCTGTGCCTGTGCGATAATCTGCAGAACGTGGCCGCCGATTTGCAGCTCTATAAGGTGAACGGCATGCTGGCCGTGCCGCAGATGATCAAATTCATGATGAACGGCGCCTTCCGCTACGCCAAGGCCCACGCCGATACCATGACCGAAAACGAGGCCGTTAAGGCCTATTTCGGCGGCGCGTTCACCACCATTTCCTCGGGCAGCGCCCCGCTGGATAAGGACCTCAACGAGCGCTACAACGCCACCGGCATCGGCGTTTACAACGGCTACGGCATGACCGAATGCGCGCCCATCGTATCCAACAACGTGGGCCGCTTCAACCGCAGCGGCTCCGTGGGGCGTCTCATCCCCTGCATGGAGGGCCGCATCGCCGAAAACGGCGAGATCCAGCTCAGGGGCCCCAACGTGATGCTGGGCTACTATAAAAACCCCGAAGCCACCGCCGCCGCCTTCACCGAGGACGGTTGGCTCCACACCGGCGACCTCGGCCGTTTTGATGAAGACGGCTATCTCTATATCACCGGCCGCCTCAAAAACCTGATCCTGCTCGATAACGGCGAGAACGTATCCGCCGAGTTCCTCGAGGCAAAGCTCCTGAATCACGCCGTGGTCAAGGAGTGCGTTTGCTACGGCGAAAACGGCGCCATCTACGCCGATATTTTCCCGGACCGGGCCGCTGCCGCCGCCGACGGCGTTGCCGACCTCGACGCCCATATTGCCGGAATCATCAAAGAGGTGAACGCCTCGCTTGCCTCCTACCAGCGCATACAGGGCTGGTTCTTGCGCGAAACGCCCTTTGAAAAGACCGCCTCGCAGAAGATCAAGCGGGGCCTGCCGCACGGGCATGCGAAAAAAGAGATCGTGCTCCCCGCAAACGACAGGGAAGCCCGCGTGTTCGCCGCGGCAAAGGAGCTGCTGAACGCCGAAAATCTCAGCATGACCGACCGGTTCTTCACCGTGGGCGGCAATTCCCTGAACGCGGTGGAGCTGGCCATCGCGCTGGACGTAACGCCCCAAACCGTATACGACCACCCGGTGCTCTCGGAGCTTGCCGCCTTCGTGGCCGCCGACCCCGCCGAGAAAGAGACCCGCGTGCCGGGGATCAACGATATCATCAAAGAGACCAAATCCGACCGCGTCG
This sequence comes from uncultured Clostridia bacterium, assembly GCA_947165755.1. GTDB lineage: Bacteria > Bacillota > Clostridia > Oscillospirales > Acutalibacteraceae > RUG806. Next base: position 4,095 of record CAMVBR010000025.1, on the reverse strand, counting down.
CCGCCCCCTACGGCGCAGTGCTGCTCACCGGCGCCACCGGCTTTTTGGGCGCGCATATCCTAAAGGAGCTGGCGGACGCGGGCAAAACCGTATACTGCCTCGTGCGCAGCGCCGAGCGCCTTGCCGATACCCTCAAATGGTATTTCGGCGATTTCAAAAGCGATAAGATCATCCCCGTTTTGGGGGATATCGAAGTCCCCGATCTGGGGCTGGGCGACGGGTATAACGTCCTTGCCGCCAAGGTGGATTCCGTGTTCCACGTGGCAGCCAACGTGCACCACGCGGGCGACTATGCCGATCTGGAGCGCACCAACGTGCAGGGCGCCAAAAACGTGATCGCCTTCTGCATGGCGGCGGGCGCGGTGCTGCAGCATACCTCCACCGTGAGCGTCCACGGTGCCGCCACCGTGATCGAGCAAACCGAAAACGCGGTGTTCGACGAGGAGATCCTCGATATCGGCCAGCGCTATACCGATAACGTGTATATCCACAGCAAGTACCGGGCCGAGGAGGAGGTGCTGCTGGCGCGGCAAAAGGGCCTGAAGGCCAATATCTACCGCATCGGCAACCTGACCTGGCGCGCGTCCGACGGCCGCTTCCAGCGCAACGCCGCCGATAACGGCTTTTTGCACCGCCTGCGCGCCATCCTCAAGCTGGGGGTGTACCATGAAAATATGGATAAATACCCCATGGATCTCACCCCGGTGGACGAGTGCGCCCGCGCCTACGTGTTGCTGGCGCTTTCGGGCGTTACGAACCATATCTTCCACATGTTCAACCCCCATTTCCTCGACGTGCGCGATATGTTCCGCATGCTGGGCCGCGAATGGCGCTTTGCCTCCACCGCCGAAACCATAGAGATCGCCAACGCCAACCTCACGGACCGGGATATCCACGTGTATATGTTCTATATGATCATCTCGGGCCGCTCGAGCGAGGTGGAAATGGTGAACCGCCGCACCTGCAAGCGGCTGAAAAAGCTGGGCTTTGCGTGGCGCGAGCCCGATTACGCCTACCTCACGGCGGGCGGTAACCTGAAATTCGCCCCCGTAACCCTCGCCCCGGCGGGCAAGGGAGGGGCGATCACCCCCATCGGCAAGCTGACGCTGGGCGTGCTCAAAAACGCCAAGCCGAAGCAGGCGCAGCGCATCGCGGGCGAAAACAGTGTGCTGCTGCTCGAAAAGGCCCTGAAAAAGCGGGGGCTCAAAAAGCCGCTGGTGGTCACCGTGCCCTTTGAAATGAAAACCGTAAAAACCCTGCTCTCGCGCCTCGGCGACCCGCCCGTGTTTACCGCCATCGCGGCGGAGCCCACCGTGGGCGATACCGATAACGCCCTCAAAGCGTATACGGAAAACGGCTGCGACTGCGTTGTGGGCATCGGCGGCGGCAGCGTGCTGGACGTATCGAAGATCACGGCGCTCCGTGCTGCCAACCCCAACGCCTTCGTGGAGGATATCGCGCGGCTCGATTCCGATTGCGCCACGGGCGTGCCCCTGCTGCTGGCCCCCACCACGGCGGGCACGGGGAGCGAGGCCACGCTGTTTGCGGTGGCCACCGAGGAAGCGAAAAACAAAAAACGCCCCTTCACGAGCGATAAGTTTTTGCCTGACGTGATCGTGCTCGACCCTGTGCTCACCGAAACCGTGCCGAAAATGAGCACGGCCCTCACAGGCATCGACGCCCTCTCCCACGCGGTGGAGGCGTATCTGAGTCTGTTTGCCCCCGCCTTCCCCGAGGACGTGGCCAACGCCCCGGCGGCGGCAAAAACCGTTTTTGAGACCCTTGAAAAAGCCTACAATAACCCCCACGATCTCGTGGCGCGGGCGGATATGCAGCAGGCGGCCTACCTTGCGGGCAAGAGCTTCGGCAGGGTGGGCACCGGCTATATCCACGCCATCGCCCACCGCTTCGGCGAGTTTTACCACGTGCCCCACGGCCTTGCCATTGCGGCGGCCTTCACCCCGGTGCTGAAAGCCTACCTGCCCTTTGCCGCCGATAAAATGGCGGCGCTGGCGAAGGCATGCGGCGTGGGGAATACGGCGGAGGACCTGATTGCCGCCGTTGATGGGCTCATCGCCCGCCTCGGGATCGATATAAGCGCCATACCATATAAAGAAGCGGATTGCTTCGAGATTGCCCGCAAGGCGCAGGAGGAAGCAAAGCTGGTGGGCTACCCGCGCTTCTTTACCGATGCCGAGGTGCGCGCCCTCGTGCACGGCATATTCTGCGAACCCCATGAAGTTTAACGATATCTATATCCGCACCAAAGCGGACCTCATCGACGCGGTGCGGGAATACGGCTTTGTGCCGTTCTTCAAAAATACGATCCCCGGCTTTTCCGTTGCGGAGCATATCGACCCTGCCGTCTGGTTCCCGGACGAGGGCGAGGGGATCTGGGAATGGAAGGGCCCGGTCATCCGCGAGAGCGGCTGCGCCTACGGCAAGTTTTTCCGGGGCAAGGCGGTGTTCGTCAGCGCCGAATGGTTCCCCGATTTCGCCAATCTCCGCCGAGGCGGCCTCACCTTTGACGAGACCTACGATTTCGGCCTGATCCCCTACGCCGAAAAAACGCTGTACGATATCTTAAAGCAGCGCGGGCCGATCACCTCCGGCGAGCTCAAATTCCTTGCGGGCTACGGCAAGGAGGCCAAAAAGGGGTTCGATCCGCTCATCGCAAAGCTCCAGCACCGCTGCTTCGCCCTGATCTCGGATTTCGTCTATCAGCGCGATAAATACGGCCTGCCCTACGGCTGGGGCGTGGCGCAGTATGCCGCGCCGGAGCAGGTGTTCGGCGACGATTTCGCCGACCTCGCCATGGACGCCGGCGTGGACGCCTCCTACGCCAAAATCATGGCCCACCTCACGGCCATCCTCCCCGGCGTGCCCGAGGAATCGATCAATAAGCTGATCAGGTAATTAGGGGGATTCAAATTGCAGTTTGTCGGGCAGTATGCCCGACAAACTGGAGCTACAAGCTAAGAAGCTACAAGCTACAAGTCAGATAGATTGCGTGGATAAATGTTGGTATCAGAACAACATCCGTACATTTCAACTGTGCTTGCAGCTTGCAGCTTGTAGCTTGCAGCTTCGCGCTATCAGCGCGACAAACTGCAATTTACAGAAAAAAAACCGGCGATACGCTCGCCGGTTTTTTAAATGGGTCGGTTTATTCCAGATCCAACAGCTTCTTCGTAAATTCTTCCATTTCGGGCACGTCGCAAAGCTCGATCATGCCCTTATCGCAGGCGGCGGCCAGCTTGGGGTTGATGGGCAGGCGCACGGTGTTGGTAAGACCGTAGGCCTTTGCGGTATCGTCCAGCTTGCTCTCGCCGTAAATGAAATGCTTCTTGCCGCAGTCGGGGCAGGTGAAATAAGAGAAGTTCTCCACGATGCCCAAAATCGGGATGTTCATCATCTGCGCCATTTTGGCGGCCTTTGCCACGATCATGCCCACAAGATCCTGGGGGCTGGTGACCACCACGATGCCCTTCACGGGCAGGCTCTGGAACACGGTGAGCGGCACGTCGCCGGTGCCGGGCGGCAGGTCCACGAACATATAGTCCACGTCGTTCCACACCACGTCGGTCCAGAACTGCTTCACCGCGCCCGCGATCACGGGGCCGCGCCATACCACGGGGTCGTTTTCGTTTTCCAGCAGCAGGTTCAGGCTCATCATTTTGATGCCGGTGGCCGTTTCCACGGGGAACAGGCCCAAATCGCTGCCCTCGGCCTTTTTATGCACGCCGAAGCTCTGCGGCATGCTGGGGCCGGTGATGTCCGCGTCGATGATGGCGGTTTCAAAGCCCTCGCGGCGGGTGTATACCGCCAAAAGGGAAGTCACCAGCGATTTGCCCACGCCGCCCTTGCCGCTCACGACGGCGATCACGTTTTTAATATCGCTCATGGCGTTTTGTTCTTCCAAAAAGCCGGTCTTCTCGGCTTGATCGCACTTCGAGGCGCAGTTTTCACAGTTATGGTTGCAGCTTTCGCTCATTTGATTCACTCCGTTCGGTTTGTTCCTATTTATTATAACCATAATTATATGCTTGTCAAGGAGAATTGCAGTTTGTCGCGCCGGGGGCGCGACAGCGATAT